>JAIXPU010000110.1 GCA_027486075.1 Streptomycetaceae bacterium
GGAAAGACTTTCGGGCTAATAGTTAAATTGAAAGCGGGGAGCTCAACTGAATACGTGTCCCAGAACACGATAAAACCCAGAAGAAAGAGTGAGCCCACAAATGTGAGCTCACTCTTTCCGCCTTGAGGCAATTTCATTGCAATAAGTAATCCTTTTCGATTACTTAATCAACTTGAACGCAGTAAGAACATTCAGGATTGCAGTATTTTCAGTGCCAATCCACTTTGTGAATGCATCTCCTGAGCGATATTCATCAATCCAAGACTTTTCGACCAAAGTCGACTTCCATGATGGAGTTGAATGAAGTGCATCAATCACCTTTACAGTGTTGAGGTAATCCGCTGCAGATAGGTCTGCTGGAGCAAGAATTCCACGCCAGTTACCGAATGTGAGATCCACGCCCTGCTGAACAAGGGTCTTGCCCTTGATGACCTTCAGTGGCTTTGGAGAAGTGACTGCAAGAACGCGCATCTTTCCTGCTGCAACGAATGAGGAGAACTCTGAAGTTCCAGAGACGCCTACTGCAACACGGCCACCAATAACGTCAGGCACGAGTGAGCCGCCACCTGAGTAAGGGATGTAGTTAAGGTCTGTTGCCTTAACACCAACAGTTTCAGCAAGGGTCGCCACTGTTACATGGTCAACGCCGCCGTAGTTACCGCCACCAATAGCCACAGCCTTTGGATTTGCCTTAATGTCATTAAGGAGATCTGTGATTGTGCGGTACTTAGAAGAAGTTGGTACTACAAATGCTTCAGCTTCACGCATAACTCCGGCAACTGCCTTCGCTGTGGTGATTGAGAGCTTTGAACCGTTGGTTGCAAGTCCACCTGGCATTGCAAAGCCAGTGATGAGAAGTAGATCCTTGCGGTTCTTCTGATCGTAGAAATATCCAAGTCCAAGAGGTGCATTTGAACGGTAGGTAACTGTGTAATCCTTAAGAAGGCCTTCCTTCTTCATAGCATCGCCAATAGCGATTGCAGTTGTTCCGTAGCCACCACCGATATTGGACGATGAAACCCACTCAACTGAGCCGTAAGGCTTCATATCTGGGTACCACCAGCGAAGCGTTCCCGCGAATGAACCGGTCGCAACCTTGGTGCATGTTAAATCTGTTCCATTTACTCCACGACCGGGAGCCTTAACGCCTTGGCGTAGACATTCATCCCCAACATTTGCCTTGCTTGCTGGTTTAGCGCCAGCTTGAGCTGGTGGTGCAGCCATGAGTGAAGCAGCGATTGCCACAGCGCCCAGAGCAAGAATCTTCTTCTTAAGCATGAGTTCTCCTTTTAGACACCCTGGACTTCAGGGCCATTAAGTGAGACTAGAGGCAAAAGGGCTTGAAATAAAGGTCTTTTCATAACAAATCGGTATCGAGATTAGAAACTTAGGCGAGTAACTCAGAAATTTCTACGCCAAAGCGTGCGAGTTCCGCCTTGCCACCATCTGGGCTAGTGAGAACAAAAGGTTTTCCATCTGGGCATATTGCGTAGCTATGTTCGAAGTGAGCACCTCGTGATTGATCAACAGAGACAACGGTCCATTCATCAGCTAAGACCTTGGTCTTGGCGCTTCCTCGAGTAATCATCGGCTCGATCGCAAGAGCCATTCCTGGTGTAATTGTTGGGCCATTACCTGCCTTACCAAAATTCAACACATGCGGCTCTTGATGCATCTCTGTGCCGATTCCATGGCCGCCGTACTCCAACAAGATTCCATACTTGCCTTGAGAGACTACATACTTCTCAATGGCATATCCGATATCAGATAGGCGCCCACCGTTCTTTCCAGCAGCGATTCCCACCCACATAGATTCTTCGCAGACATCCATCAACTTCTGATCTTCTGGATCAATCGCACCAATTCCTACAGAAAACGCTGCATCTCCATGCCAGCCATCAACAATTGCGCCGCAATCGATTGAGACTACATCGCCTTCATTGATTACTCGCGGGCCAGGAATTCCATGAACAATCTCGTCATTGATTGAGACACAGATTGTTGCGGGAAAGCCGTGATAGTTAAAGAAGTTTGAAGTTGCACCGCTTCTCTTGATATGAGCTGAAGCGATCGCATCGAGGGCGCTCGTTGTCATGCCAGGCTTTATTGCATCCCGAATCAATTGGTGAATTTCAGCGACAACAATTCCAGCACGGCGCATCACCTTGAGTTGATCAAGGTCTTTAAGCTGGATTGCCATAGTGACTAGCCGTGTACGCGGCTGAGCGCGGTAATTGCGCGGTCGGTGATTTCAGAAACCTCACCATCGGCGGCGATTGTTACCAATAGACCTTCGGTGCGATAGAAGTGAACGATTGGCGCAGTCTGCTCTTGATAGACAGATAAACGTTTAGCGATGACTTCTTCCTTGTCATCTTCGCGCTGATAGAGCGCTCCCCCGCAGGCTGAACAGCTCTGAGCATCGGCAGCCGCTGGAGCTCCGCAATCTTTACAGGTGCGACGTGAGGATAGGCGCTTAATGATGATGGAGTCATCGATGGATAGCTCGAGAACTGCGTCAAGCGGTGTTCGCTTCTCTGCCAAAAATGCGCGCAGAACTTCAGCTTGAACTGTATTGCGAGGAAATCCATCAAGGAGAAAGCCGTTAGCAACATCGTCATGTGTGAGGCGATCTTTCACCATCTCATTGGTTACTTCATCAGGAACAAGTTGTCCTGAATCCATAAATCCCTTTGCCTGCAGGCCAAGAGGCGTGCTTGCCTTGAGATTAGCGCGGAAGATATCTCCGGTTGAAATATGAGGAATTGAATAGTGCGCGGAAAGAAAAGCTGCTTGCGTTCCTTTGCCAGCGCCTGGTGGACCTACCAGGACAAGACGCATTACTTCAAGAAACCTTCATATGAACGCTGTTGCAACTGGCTTTCAATCTGCTTCGCAGTATCTAGACCGACACCAACAACGATGAGGATGGCAGTTCCACCGAATGGGAAGTTCTGCGTCGCACCGAAGAGAATGAGGGCGAAGATAGGAATGATCGCAACGAGAGCCAAGTACACGGAACCTGGCGCTGTAATACGTGAGAGCACATACTGTAAATACTCTGAGGTTGGACGGCCTGCACGGATACCAGGAATAAATCCACCGTACTTCTTCATATTATCTGCAACCTCATCTGGGTTGAAGGTAATCGCTACATAGAAATAGGTAAAGAAGATAATCAGCGCTGAGTAAGCAACCATGTAAATTGCGTTATCGCCGTTAACGAGATTTCGAGAAACCCAGACGGCCCACCCTGCTTGGCTATTGGTGAAATTCACCATGAGAGATGGAATATAGAGAAGTGATGAGGCGAAAATTACTGGGATAACTCCAGCTTGGTTTACCTTGATAGGAATATAAGTTGAAGTTCCGCCGTAAGCCTGACGTCCCACCATGCGCTTTGCATACTGCACTGGGACTCTTCGTTGCGCCTGTTCCACAAAGATAACAGCGGCAACAATCAAGATTCCAACTGCGCAGATGAAGAGGAATGCGAAGAGACCCTTCTGAAGTCTGATTGACCAGAGCTGGCTTGGGAAGCTTGCTGCGATAGATGTAAAGATCAAGATTGACATACCGTTACCAACGCC
>JAIXPU010000015.1 GCA_027486075.1 Streptomycetaceae bacterium
CGATTTATGCGACCCGTCTCTTACCAGGGGCTACCTCAGCAGGCGCTTCCAGCTGCGCTACGGGATGCAAATCCTTGGAAAGTTCCGCAGCGCATTAACTAATTACTGGGTTAAACAGTAAATCCATTTGGGAATGGATCATTGGGATCTAGAGTCCATGTTGCTTCGCCCATCACCCAGGCGCGGCCAGTAATCATCGGCACAATTGCATCAAAGCCTGCGACCTTTGTTCGCTCTTTAATTCTTCCTTCGAAGTGAGAGCCAATCCATGATTCATTCTTCAAGACATCTGAATCGCTAAATTCTCCACGGGCCACCATTTGTGCAAGACGAGCACTTGTGCCGGTTCCGCAAGGGGATCTATCAAACCAACCTGGGTGAATAGCCATCGCATTCTTCCAATGCAGAGGCCCATCACTTCCAGGAGAAATAAAATCAACGTGATGACAGATTGCAATATCTGGATTCTCAGGATGAACTGGTCGATTCTGTTCATTGATGGCATCAGAGATCGCTAGACCCAAATCTAGAAACTTCTGTCCATTTTCGCGCTTGAATTCCAGGCCTACTCGTTCAACTGGAACAATCGCGTAGAAGTTACCTCCGTAGGCGATGTCGTAGGTAAGTTCGCCAAGACCAGGAACGTTGACTTTCTGATCGAGGGCAAGGCAGAACGATGGAACATTTGTCATGGTCACTGACTTGGCTCGACCATTCTCAACAGCGACATCTACGACTACCAGTCCGGCGGGCGTATCAAGACGAATTGTTGTTACCGGCTCTACGACTTTGACTAACTTCTTCTCAACCAAGGCGGTAGCTACTCCGATAGTTCCATGTCCACACATCGGCAAACATCCCGATACTTCGATGTAGACAACTCCCCAATCAGCATCTGGCCTCGTTGGTGTCTGCAGAATTGCACCACTCATAGCGCTGTGGCCTCTTGGTTCAAACATCAACCATTGGCGCCAAAAATCCATATGCTCCATAAAGTGCAGACGTCTATCAAACATTGTTGCACCAGGAATTTCACCGATGCCCGAAGTAACTACACGAGTCGGCATTCCCTCGGTATGTGTTTCAACGGTTGTGACCGTACGAATTCTCTCCATGGCCTACAACCTACTTTGGATTAACGGTTCTTGAAATAAGCAAGAGCGACATCCATCTCGCGATGAATCTGCGCCTGTTCGTGAGCCGGCAAAGGTAGACGTGGAAGGCGAGTAGGTCCGCCGTAGCGACCCACATGGTCCATTCCAAGCTTGATTGCCTGGATAAATTCTTTCTTGGAATCCCAGTGGAAGACATCGTGAAGGGCTGCATACATCGGCGCTGCCTCTTTGAAGTTTCCGGCGGTAGCTAAGTTGTAGAGCTCCATAGATTCCTTTGGGAGCGCATTTGGGAATCCCGCGATCCATCCTGCAACACCAGCTGTAGCAAGCTCGAGGAATACATCATCTGCTCCGACAATTACTTCGATGCGTGGTGCAAGCCGTTTAATCTGCCAAATTCGGCGAACATCGCCTGAAAACTCCTTGATTGCAACAACTCCAGGTACCTCATCTGCGATTCGTGCAACTAGCTTTGGGGTCAGGTCAACCTTGGTATCAAATGGATTGTTGTAAGCAATAATTGGAATACCTACGCGAGCCACTTCCTTGTAATGAGCAACTACTTCATCATCAGATGCGCGATATGCATTTGGAGGAAGCAACATCACAGCTCCCGCTCCTGCCTTCTGTGCATGCTCTGCCCACTTGCGAGATTCAGCTGCACCATAAGCGGCAACGCCTGGAACTACGCTAAAACCCTTGGGAGCTGCAGCAACGGCAACTTCGACCATCTTGGCACGCTCTTCAGCGGTCAGAACTTGATACTCACCCAATGAACCATTGGGAATAACGCCATGTGTACCGTTTGCGGCAAGCCACGCAACATGCTCTGCATATTTATCGTAGTCGACAGAGAGATCTGCTTTAAATGGTGTTGCAGTTGCAGTGAGAACGCCGTTCCAGGGATTTGTCATGCCCCGAACTTTACCCTGCAATTCCATCACCGAGGACACCCAGAGAGATAGGAGCAGCGATTGGTCTATTGCTTGCCGCCAATCGTTCACTGCGTGAGACAGCGCACTTGGTTGTACCCGAAACTACATCGCTGACATTTCGAGAACAAACGCGGCCCTGACAAAGTCCCATTCCGGCGCGAGTGAAGAGTTTTGACGTACGCGCATCTTCAGCGCCCAACTCTTGAACAGATTCAATAATTTCTTGGTAGCTTACTTCTTCGCATCGACAAATGACGGTTTCATCGCGCAGCCACTCTTGCCATCCCCCACCCACTGGATAACTTCGCTGTAACGCTTTCGCAAATAGTCTTTTGGTCAATCTCTTCCATCGCAAACCGGCTGGAATCCTTGATCCAGTCGCAGAAAGGCCAGCGATAGCGCCCTCGGCTAGCGCTAAATCTGCGCCACCAATACCTGTAGCTTCACCTGCAATCCAAATATTTTGCGCGCTAGCTCGCTGTTCTTTATCGACTTCGAATACCACGGTCTCATGTCTATCGAGAGTTTGTGCGCAACCGAGAATTCCGCCGAGCGTGACATCAGGCAGAAAGCCCCATCCGGTGGCTACAACATCCGCGCTAATGTTACGAATGTTCTTCTTCCTGATACTTAGATCAGAGCGAACCTTGGATACCTGGGCTACACCGCTGTGATACTCGGTTACCGCTGACCCAAAAGAAACTTTGATCTTTAATCGCACAATCGCACTTGCATAATGCATTAATTCAGGAAACTTTCCAGGATTGAGCAGCAGCGCCAGCGGAGAAAGTGCCCAACGCAAGGGGCTCTGCGCCTCAATGATCTCTACATAAGCGCCACTTTTGGCAAGCGCTGTTGCAACCGGGAGAAGAAACGGGCCTGTTCCTGAAACAACGATTGCCTTACCGGCAACGACTCCATGTCCTTTAAGGAGAGATTGCGCACCGCCCGGAGTCATCACACCTGAAGTTGTCCACCCCGGAAATGGCAAGGTGCGATCGTAAGCACCAGTTGTCAGAATAATCTTCTGTGCAGAAATCTTCTTCTCAACCCCAGCTTGCAGGTAGTTAAGTTGATATCCATCGCCTAACTTTTCAGCGCTCCACACTTGTGCGCCCGTAATATGGGTGATCAACTTATTCTGCTGCAACTCTTTCAGGTAAGCAGCAGAACGATTGCTCTTGTAACCAGAGACTGCTGTGAGATGTCGCCAGTACTGGCCTCCGCCGCGAGGCTGTGAATCTATGACGGTAACTTGGCACCCTTTGCTGGCAGCGCTCTTCGCTGCTGCAAGGCCAGCTGGCCCTGCCCCTACAACAATAATCACAGGCTGCTCTCCACCTTCATATCGTTGGATATCTCAATCAAACAAGCTCTCTGATTTGCCACACCATTAATGGTGACGACGCAATCAAAACAAATTCCAATTCCGCAGAAGATAGAGCGTGGTTCTTCTCCAAAGCGGGTTCTGCGCAGCTCTCTTTCTCCATTTGCAATCAACGCAGCAGCAACGCTCTGGCCCGCAGCGCCAGTGAATTTCGCGCCATTGAAGTGGAATGAGATTTCGTTACTCATACTTTTACCATCGCAAATCGTGCAGGACTAAAAGCGCTTGCATCCATAAAACTTGGTCGGCCTAGAATTTCATCTGTAATAAGTGCTGCCGATCCAGGCGCGAGGCCAATTCCGGCACCTTCATGGCCTGCCGAATGCCATAAACCTTTCACTTGAGCATCCTCACCGACGACAGGAAGATGGTCCGGGGCGTATGGTCTAAAACCGTGATAGGCGCGAAGGAGTTGGACATCACGCAATATCGGAAAGAGTGATGTTGCTTGCGCAGCTAACTTGCGCAAGATTTCAACGTTCTTTGAACCGTCAAAACCGACACGTTCGCGACTGGCGCCAATCAAAATCGTTCCGCTCCGCGTGCCTTCAACAACTGTGCTTGTCTGCAAATCCGCATCGCTACTTGCCACATTAACCACGTAGTCAGAGTCATAGACTTTATGAAAAATGTACTGTGGAGCCGGCTCTGTTACCAAGATAAATCCGCGACGAGGCGCAATGGGTAAATCAGAGCCTGCCATGCGGGCAATCTCGCCAGCCCATGTACCGGTCGCATTCACAACAATGGGCGCAAGGAATTTACCTTTCGAAGTTTCAACCCCATAAACCTGTGAATCCTTCACTAATACTTCAGTGACTTTCGCCTGAGAAATAAAGTTTCCACCTCGAGAAATAACGGTGCGAATCACATGCGCCGCCGCCAACATTGGTTGGCATTGGGCATCTTGCGGATAGAAGACACCGCTATGAAATTCTGGATGTAGGTAAGGCTCGAGGTTATGAAGATCTGATGCACCCACCACTTGCGCATCCACTCCATGTTCTCGTTGATCAGATGCCAATTTCATCAGCGCCGAATCATCGTGTCGTGCAACTACTACCCCGCCCTTGGCTTCGAGCTCGAAGTAATCACCCACATCTTCTTGCATCTCAAACCAAAGATCCCGAGAGCGCAGCGCAAGAGTGAGCTCAGGGCCCGGGTCTTTATCGGAGACAAGAATGTTTCCTTCGCCAGCGCCCGTAGTTCCGCTAGAAACAGAACCGCGATCAATGACGAGCACGTTGAGGCCAGCGTTAGTCAGAGAGAGTGCGCAAGATGCGCCAACAATTCCAGCGCCAATGACTATTGCATCAGGGCTTTTCATGGAGGAAGTCTGCTCTATTTCTGGATTAGTTGCAGAACTTCGTTGAGAGATTCTTCGCTTGCTGGCGCAATATCCCAAGGCTTATGAAGTCCATCGTTGGGCCAGCGCGGAATCACATGCATATGCAGATGGAAAACAGTCTGCCATCCGGCTTCACCGCTCATCTGGAAAACTGAGGTTCCTTCAGAAGCAAGCTTGCCCTGCAAGAGATCGGCTACTTCTTTCGCCATCTGAGCGACCGCTGCATATGTGGCGCTATCTGAGTGATGGATATCGGCAACATGCTTCTTTGGAATAACTAAGGTGTGTCCCCGATTTGCAGGAAAGATATCGAGGAAGGCAAGACACTCATTGTTCTCCATCACCTTCCTGGCAGGGATGGTGCCCGCAACTATGCCGCAGAAGATGCAATCAGACATGGGTTCACTGTAGGGCTTGAATTCTTGCTCGCGCAATCTTCTGACTAGGTGATTCGTGTCCAAGCATGTATGACAAGAAGTCCAAGAGCTTTCGACTTACTCGTAACCAAATTTTTGAACGTTTTTTCAAGCCAAGCACTATAAGGAAGGGCTCATCGATTGTAGCAATGGCGGCATTAGCAAGTATTCGGTAGAAGAAGACGCCGCCTTTGCTAAATGGTGGTGTGAGAATGAATTTAACTATCGGGGGCGTCATCGCAATCGTTGCTACTTCTTTTGATACAAATCCTGCAATAGTTTCTTCTAATTCGAGAGCAGATTGCGGTGCGTTGGCAAGTCCCAGTGGTGCTGCGCTCTTCGACCACTCCTGTACATATCTATCTGCGCCCCGCGCGATTGGATATCCCAATTCAAGATGAGCTCGTAGAAAAGAGTCGGTAAAAGCGCAATGGACCCAGAGCAGATGGCGTGAATCTCTCGCGCTATATGGCTGGGCCTTACCGTCTTTAGCTGGATACTGCCCTTTCACGTGCGAGTGAAGTTCGTTGACGCGCCTGGCTTCGCGCTCAATTGCTTCGGTAGATCCAAATGTTGTTATCGTCAACCAACGAGTTGTTCGCTCCAGTCGACCCAGCGGATCGGTGTCATATTGAGAGTGTTCTGCAACGCCGGTAAGCGCTGCCGGATGCGCTGCCTGCATGAGCAATGCACGAATACCACCCACCAGCGTTGAGATGCACCCATGAACTTCCCACACCGCGCTATCTGGTCCGAAGAGTCCAACGTCATTACCGACAGCCATCTGCTGTGCCCATTGTGGCGCTCCAGTTGGATCGCC
>JAIXPU010000044.1 GCA_027486075.1 Streptomycetaceae bacterium
AATATGACTGCCCTTGGGAGCTATACGAGATTGAGACAGATAGAAGTGAGCTCACAGATTTAAGCGCTAAGCACCCTGAAGTTGTCCAAGAACTCGCAGCCAAGTGGGAAGCAATCGCACAACAGAACGGCGTGATTCCATTTAGAGAGATTATGAATATTTATCACAACAAAAATTTAGTCATGAATGCCCACCTGGCCATTCAGTAGTTGAAACGAATACGAGGAAAAAAATGGCAAGCAAAGCAACCAATGTCATCATCTTTTTAGCCGACGATCTTGGCTACTCAGATATCGCTGCTTACGGTGGAGAGATTCGCACGCCAAACTTAGATCGCCTCGCCAGCCGCGGAGTAAAGCTCTCGAATTTTCACAACACACCGCGTTGCAGCCCAAGTCGCGCCTCGCTGCTTACCGGTATTCATCCCCACCAAACTGGTATTGGTATTTTGACCGGTAATAACGAAGCAGAAGGTGGCTATGCCGGAAACCTCAATAAAAAGTGCGCCACCATTGCCGAAGTATTGAAAGAGAACGGTTACATCACAGCAATTACTGGTAAGTGGCACCTTACCAATAGCCCCAATAAACCAAATGGAGCCTGGCCAACTGAACGTGGCTTCGATAGCTTCTTCGGCACTCTCGATGGCTGTGCTACCTACTTCCGCCCGGGCACACTTACTCGCGGCCTTGAAAATGTTGAACATGAAGCCGAGAAGAATCCTGACTTCTTCTACACCGATGCAATTGCGGAAGAAGCAGTGAAGTTCATCGCCGAAAAACCAGCAGATAAACCTTATTTTCTCTACGTACCATTTACAGCTCCGCATTGGCCGCTCCATGCACGCGAGGAGACCATTAAGTCTTACGCCGGAGTATTTGATGAAGGTTGGGATGTCATCCGTGCCAAGCGCCTCGCGCGTCAAAAAGCGCTAGGAATCATCTCGCAAGAGACTGAATTAAGCCCACGAGATGCGCGAGTTCTTGCTTGGGAAGATGAGACCGAGAAAGAGTGGCAAGCCCGCCGCATGGAAGTGTATGCAGCGATGATCACCGAAATGGATACAGCAATCGGCGCGATCTTGGCTCAAGTAGAGAAGAGTGGGGAATGGGATGACACCATCATCATCTTCCTTTCAGACAACGGTGCATGCTCTGAAGCTCTGCCACTTGATGACATCGCAGATTTCCGTCGCGGCAAGAATTTGATGGATACACGCACTCGCGATGGTCGCAGGGTTGTTCTTGGAAATGATCCGGATGTAATGCCTGGTGGAGAAGATACCTACGCCAGCTACGGAGTTGGCTGGGCCAACGTATCCAATACCCCGTTTCGACTTTACAAGCGCTACACCCATGAGGGTGGCGTAATGTCTCCATTCATCATTCACTGGCCTGCAGGCAAGTTATCTGATGGCCGAGTCAACACCAGCACCTTCCAATTAGTGAACGTTGCTCCAACGCTCTATGAGGCACTCGGTGTGACGTATCCAGCCCAGCTCAATGGAAATGTCCTCGAGCCACTCGTGGGCGGCAGCATGTTGCCCGCTCTTCAAAATTCAGAATCTGAAAGGTCACAGTTGTGGTGGGAGCACATTGGTAACGCTGCAATAATCCGCGGCAACTGGAAGTTAGTGCGCCAATACGACTTTGATTGGGAGCTCTATGACTTAAGTACAGATAGAAATGAGCTCAAAGATCTTTCGAAGGCAAACCCTGATCTCGTTGCTGAACTCACCGCTGAATGGGAGAAGTTAGCCGCGCAGTATGGCGTCATTCCTTTTAGAAAGACTCTCGAGATTTATCACAAGCAAGGCATCCGCGCGACTGACTCCAACCACCACATTTAATTAGGTTTGATGTAGATGCTGCTTCTCTCGCTTAGCGTAGTAATTGGATTGGTCGTAGGCCTGCTAGGTGCAGGCGGATCGATCATGACTACTCCGCTATTTATCTACGCAGAACATATGCCTCCCGTCGAGGCAATCGCTTCAAGTCTTCTCGTAGTCGCAGCAGCTTCATCATTTGCACTGATTCGCCATGGAATGCGCGGGCATATTCAGTGGCGCACCGGCCTTATCTTCGGGTTCTCCGGAATGCTAAGCGCCTTTGTGGGTGGCCAAGTTGGTTCACATCTACCTGGTGACATTCTCCTCTTCGCATTCTCAGTCATCATGGCAGTAACTGGGATTGCGATGATTCGTCGCCGTAAAAATGCACCGATAGCGACAACACATAAACCAAGTATCTATCGATTAATTCTGGATGGCGCACTCGTTGGTTTTATCACCGGCATCGTTGGGGCTGGTGGCGGCTTCATGGTTGTGCCCGCCTTAGTTCTATTTGGCGGACTCGCAATCAAAGATGCCATCGCAACATCGCTTCTTGTTGTCATCATGAAGTGCCTCGGAGCATTTGCCGGCTTTGCCCTCAAATTTAACGATGGCTCACTCGTCTCATTGAATTCAAAGATTGACTTTGATTTCAGAGTCATCCTCATCGCAATTGTGGGTGCCTCTGTCGGTTCAGTTGTGGGCTCTATGTTCTCCTCAAAGGTGAAAGCCGAGAAGCTCAATATCGCCTTTGGCTGGTTTGTAATTCTCGTTGCAGCCTTTATCTTCTTTGAAAACCTCAACGGCGCAATAACCCACTAAAGCGCCACTACATCAAATCAGCGCAAGCATCAGCAGCTTTCTCATTGGCGTAATCCAAGTTTGAACCTGTCTCATCCAACAACTTCGCAGCCTCTTCTTCCAGGCACTTGTTGTATGCCGCAGGATCTGCCTTCACTTCTTCCTTCTCGCCCATGCCACAACCAGTCAGCGAGAGAGCCGAAGCGATACCCATAACCATCAATGTCTTTTTCATCTATGAAGCCTATTCACGCCCCAGCGCTAGTCAATAGTCGCCAAGAGGCATGTGAAAACCAAGTAAAAATGGGTAATCTCCTCAAGTATGAGAAGGCACCTTTCCGCGTTGTTAGTGGGTTGTGTCGCCTTGGGGTTCTATCCCAACAATGCAAATGCTTCAGTCAAGCTAGGTGCAGCCTGCAAGAAGGAAGGCCAGGTCAGCAGTTTTTCTGGAAAAAAATTATTCTGCCATCGCAAAGGCAGTAAATTAATTTGGGCGGTGCCCTCTCTAGTTAAGACCAAGCCCGCGACACGTCCTATTCCTGTCACCACGCAGAGTCCTAGTCCAAATGCTGAACCTTCCAACGAGCCTCTGAAACCAAAATCGATTTCTGAACGCTGGAAAGCTATTGACTCATCCGCATTAAGCGTATTCAATCAATGGGCTACCAAGCAGATTCCGACTCAACATAATATAGACATAATTTGGACTTTGAGCGAAAACGCAGACATAGCAGCAAGTGAAGAAATAAAACGCAGATACGATTTAAGTGCAAGGTTTTGGGCGCCTTACAGTACGGTGACTAAGGATTTTAGAGTATTGATAGCGAATCACAATGAAGTCAAGTGGATATGTGACATTAAGAAAGTTTGGTTGCAAATCAATCAGGACGACTGCGAAGAAATAGAAAGCAATGGCCGTCGTAGCATTCCAACTGCGGGTCAACTGCAAAATAGGAATCGCAACATAGATATGTATCAGGTGAAGAATCTTGAAGAAATGAACACAAGATTTTTCATTGGGCGAGTCGAGCATGAATTTACTCATAATATCTTTTACGAACAATCTGAGCGTTACCAAAAATTTATGCCCTGCTGGCAAATTGAAGGCGGTGCTGAATACTTTGGAATTCTCATCGCTAATCGTTTGGATCCAAACTCCTTTATCCAGGCACGCAATATCGCGTTAGAGACTGATTTTCTGGGTCTTGGAGAAAAAAGCTGGAAAGTAGAAGATTGGGTAAATTATCTGAACGAAACAGATCGAACTCAGATTGCAAATCGACAGGGCGACACTTGTGGTCCCGTTAGACCAAAAATTTACCATCTCGTCATACTTGCAAATGAATATCTTGTGCTAAAGCTCGGGGTTCCGGGCTATCTGCAGCTGATCAAGGATGCAGATCAAAGTTCCTGGGCAGACACAGTACAAAAAACGTTCGGGGTCGAGAAGCAGATTTTTTACAGAGAAATGGCTTCGTACATGATGACTCAGTACCGCTTAGCCAGAGATAATCGTTGGAGTTATGAAGCGTTGTACTCCGTTCCATATGGAAGGTAGCACCAGATTTTTCTAGCTTGAGAACTGATCCCACATCCCCGACCAATCGCAATGAGTACAACCCACATCAGCTTCGCTCATGATGCATCCGCCCACAATGTATTTCTCAAAGGGGAAGTCATCACCAGGCATCCCATAGAGAATCTTCTTCAGCCCCACATGGCCGCATTGGGGACAAGTCAATGTGCGCAGTTGCTTACGACGCCTACGAGATGAATTCACGCTAGAAAATTAGCGCCCACCACTGACATCACCTACGCCCCAAGCTCAAGATCTTCGGTGGCGACTCAAACTTCTAGGCGCCTACTGCTTATGCTTACCAATCTGCTTCAACCTGCGCAGCGCCTTTGGCGTAATCACGCCACCAAATGTTCCTCGCTTCGGAGCCGTCAAGAAACCAATCTCCATCGCATTGCTGACACATTCGCCTACAAATTCTTCAGGCATAACCAATTC
>JAIXPU010000126.1 GCA_027486075.1 Streptomycetaceae bacterium
AAAACATCGCAGTCAATCACAATTGTGTTCTCGCCCAGTTCTTTCATATCAACGATTCCACGGAGAGAACGTCCAACCAAACGAGAAATTTCTTGAGTTCTTCCACCAAGTTTTCCCTTAACGCTCTCGCGATCAGAACGAGTGTGTGTAGCGCGAGGAAGCATTGAATACTCTGAAGTTACCCAACCATTTCCAGAATCCTTTAACCAACGTGGAACGCCAGGTGTAAAGGAGGCAACGCAGAGAACTCGTGTCTTACCGAACTCGACAAGAACTGAACCTTCGGCGTGATCGAGCCATCCTCGCGTGATCTTGATTTCGCGAAGTTGATTTACCTGACGTCCATCGTTGCGTGCCATGAGTTGCTCCGGTTTCCCTATAGATCTTGATGTTGAACTGCGGTGACTTCAGGTCCAAGGAACCTACGTGCGAGCGACTCAAAAGCTTGAGCATCTCCTGTTGCTAAGAATTTATGAGTTGGTGGCGTGCTAGACGGTGAGCGCAGTAGCGAATTCTCGATGAGTACACGGTAGAGGTCTTTGGCAGTCTCTTCGGCGCTAGAAACGAGCGATACCCCGTTGCCCATCACATAAGAAATCACTCCAGTAAGAAGTGGGTAGTGCGTACATCCCAGTACCAAGGTGTCTACATCGGCCTCAATCATTGGCTGCAAATAGTCACGGGCAACTTTGGTGATGGCCTCTCCTGAAGTTTCGCCTCGCTCCACAAATTCGACAAAGAGCGGGCAAGCGATTGATTGAATACTGAGTTGAGGGGCTGCAGCAAAGGCATCGAGGTATGCCTTTGAATCAATAGTTGCACGTGTGCCGATTACTCCAACTCGACCGGTGCGAGTTGCAGCAACTGCGCGACGTACCGCTGGTTGAATCACTTCAATAACAGGAATTGAATAACGCTCGCGTGCATCACGGAGCATGGCAGCACTTGCGGTGTTACATGCAATGACGAGAGCTTTCACGCCTTGGCTGACTAGAAAATCTAAAGTCTCTAAAGAGAAATCTCGCACTTCAGCAAGAGAACGTGGACCGTATGGACCGCGCGCTGTATCGCCAATATAAATTGTTGATTCATTGGGAAGTTGATCAAGGATGGCACGTGCCACGGTGAGTCCACCAACGCCAGAATCGAAGATTCCGATTGGCGCGTTACTCATGGGCTTTAGTCTAACTGGGGAAGTTAAGCCCACAAAGTTCCATCAAGCCCTTCAGTTGCTTCATCAACGCTGGAACCATAAATTCCCGTTGATAAGTACTTCCAACCCGCATCGCAGACGATAAATGCAATATCTGCATCTCGGCCATCGCGAATCGCCTCTTGCCCCATGGCAATTGCCGCATGCAAGATTGCGCCGGTAGAAATTCCAGCAAAGATTCCTTCTACTTCAAGGAGCTCACGTACACGTCTGACAGAGTCTTCAGCGCCAACTGAGAATCGTCGTGTTAAGACACTGGCATCGTAGAGTTCTGGAACAAATCCTTCATCGATATTTCGTAAGCCATAGACAAGTTCGCCGTAGCGCGGTTCAGCAGCAATGATCTGAATATCTGGATTCTGCTCGCGCAAGTATCGTCCTGCACCCATCAAAGTTCCGGTCGTACCAAGGCCTGCCACAAAATGTGTAACAGTAGGAAGGTCTTTAAAGATCTCTGGGCCAGTTCCTGAGTAATGCGCAAAGGTATTTGCAGGGTTGCCATATTGGTAGAGAAATACATAGTCAGGGTGTTGCGCCGATAACTCTTTTGCAACTCTGACCGCTTCATTAGAACCTCCTGCTGCAGGAGAAGAGATGATCTTCGCGCCCCACATTTCAAGGAGTTGTCTACGTTCTGGGCTGGTATTTTCTGGCATCACACAAATCAAGTTGTAACCACGAACTTTGGCAGCCATTGCAAGAGAGATTCCAGTGTTGCCACTTGTAGGTTCAAGAATTGTTGAACCTGGCTTGAGTAAACCATCGCGCTCTGCAGCTTCAATCATCGCAATAGCAGTGCGATCTTTGATGGAACCTGTTGGGTTGCGATCTTCCATCTTCGCCCAGAGACGAACATTTGGTGCAGGTGAAAGTCGAGGTAAGCCGATTAGTGGAGTATTACCTACAGAAGATTCAAGGGAATCGTAGCGAGCCAAAGTTAGCCACCAGCGACAGCAGGCAAGATGGTGATTGAGTCACCATCTTTAATTGGCGCCTCAAGTCCCCCAAGAAATCGAACATCTTCATCATTGATATAGACATTAATGAAGCGTCGTAGCGCACCATTTTCAAGAAGTCTTTCACCGAGACCTGCATAGTTGGAGTCGAGGTTGGTGATCACAGCTGAAAGAGTTGGACCTTCAGCGCTGACTGCCTTTTGATCCTTTGTATACGGACGGAGAATCGTTGGGATGCGTACTTCGATTGTCATAGCCGTATTATCGCTAAAAAACGCCGTGAACTCTAATTGAGATTTATCCGGTAATTACGACTGGTTCTTCAGTCACAACTCCATCAATAATGCGATATGAGCGGAACTCAGTCGCAGGTGCAATCTCTTTGCGTGTAGAGACGAGCACATAATGGGCTCCAGGCTCGCCCGCATAGGCGATATCTGTCCTTGATGGGTAGGCCTCTGTCTCGGTATGAGAGTGGTAGATGACCACAATCTCTTCATCATTGTCATCAACTTCTCGGTAAAGCGCCAGTAAATCCTTTGGATCAAATTCGTAGAAAGTCGGAGAGTGAGCTGAATTAACCATGGGCTTTAGTCGTAGCGCCTTATCTGAACCAACAGGCCCTAGAACAACTCCGCAACATTCGTCGGGATATTCCGCACGTGATTGCTCGAGGATGGCATCAACAATCGCTTGTGAAATTTCTAAAGACATGCGCGAATACTACATGCCTTAAGAATTACCTAGCTGCGCCTCTTCATCTTCGTCTGCATCGTCAATGAGTGCACTTAAAAGCGTTTCTTGTAACCACCCTAGCCATGTGTAGACGGCATACACACCACGCAGCGGATCATCAGGAGCCAGTAATTCAAGCTCTTCCCGCGAAGAGTTCTCAACTTTGAGGCGAACTCCAAGGGCAAGGCGAATGTCATTGATTGCACCGAGCCAAGCATTGGCGCTCTCGTGATCTAAATCAACTGTTCCGTCATCAGAAGATTTCAGATGTATTCGCATTGAAATGGCATGTGCTTGCTTCTTCTGCCGCAGAGTTGATTCGGTATAGCGACGAAACTCTGATGCATCAACAGCATCAGCATATGCATTTGGCAATAAGCGATGAAGCACTTCGTCTTCAGGTGGAGAATCATGAGAGGTTATGCCAACCATCGCAGCAAGTGGATCGTCATGGCCATGGTCAGTGCGCTCTGCCAGGAGTTCAATAATCTGCTCGCAGAGATTGAGAAGAACTTCCTTTTCGCTATCTGCAAATTGGGCAATATAGGAATGGTCACCGTGGCGCTTAAAGCCTTCGGTAGCGGTCATAGCTGGTCACCGCGTTGCAAGGTTGCCCATAAGCCATATTCATGTAGGCGAGCAACATCATGTTCCATCTCTTCGCGACTTCCGGTCGAGACAATTGCTTTTCCATCATTATGAACTTGCAACATCAATTCAGTCGCACGCGCCTTTGAATAACCAAAGAGCTCCATAAAGACATAGACAACATATGTCTGCAGATTTACTGGGTCATCCCAGACGATGGTGACCCAAGGAGTATCCCCCGAAAAGATTGCACGGATCTCTTCTTCGATCTTATCCGCAGTCTTTACCATCACCGGATAATGATATTGAAAGTGGGGCTACTTATTGCTCCCCAGTTCAGGTCTGCTGGCACAGTAACGCGAAGAGTTGCTACCCCTCGTGGCTGCGCGCCAAGGGTGAAGGTAAATCCACCTTGCGCATCTGTAGTAACTGGTTGGCCCACTAATTGCCACTGCTTACCTACAAACTTCTCGACTTGAACCATCGCTCCTTCAGAACGTGGGCGGATACTTCCAGTGAGCGTTAGCGCTTCATTGGTGCGCACAGTTCCGGGTACAGAGACAGTCATGGTGCGATTGACCGTGACAGCAATTTCTGCGCCAACACCTTCACTGCGTTCCCAGGTTGCATCGGAGTAGACGCGAACAGAGGTAGCCCTGCTGAGAATCAGCGCCTTCTCTATAGCTCCATTGACATCGGTTGTTGCAGTTGCCAGCGTTCTCCAGGTTGTTTCGCCCGAAGATTTTCCTTCAATACGAACTGGGATATTTGCAACAGGAGACTTATCTTTTATTGCGAAATTGGCAGTGACAACTATTGGATTTCCGTAATCAACGCTCGCCTTATCAATCGCTGAAGTGACGCTGACGCGATCTGGCGCAATCTGCTTAGCAACGTTACGTACATATTCAGTAGCGAGTGGCTCTTGCATTCCCAGAGTCCATGCTGTGATTCCACCGAGTCGGTACTTATCAACCATGGCAGCGCGCGCTTCCCAGCCACGCGCATCTTGATACCAAGCCGTGCGAGTTGCCGTGCAAGTTGTCGCTAGACCTGTTGCAGTCTGTCCGTTATAAGTTTTCTGATAGGTGAAAGTGCTCTCTCCAAATTGCTCATTGAAAGTTGGCGTTGTTCCATACGTTTCAGCAAGTGAGAGCGCATTGCGCATCACAAATGTTGCTGCCTTTGCTCCTGCTTTCACAGAATTTGCTAGGTTGGCAGGACAGACGC
Source organism: Streptomycetaceae bacterium (assembly GCA_027486075.1). GTDB lineage: Bacteria > Actinomycetota > Actinomycetes > Nanopelagicales > Nanopelagicaceae > Planktophila. Next base: position 4,723 of record JAIXPU010000126.1, read on the forward strand.
CATTTACAGCGGTTACCCAATCACGACCATAACCAGGTACTCCGATATAGACCTTTGAAGCGGGCATGATGGAGACTGCATACTTCACAGTTCGCTCTGTCCACGCCAGCGGACCAATTGGGCCCACTTTTGAGACAGAATAGTCATAGGTCATGATGCGCAAACGATCAATGTAAGGCGCAATGTCAGCCCAGGCATAGACAAAGTAGCCCTTCTGTTTTTCATTAGGATTCCATACATAAGGCGTTGAAACTGAGAGCAATTTATTCTCAGCCTTGAGCACAGCGCTGAGCTCTCTGACAAGCGCCACCCAATGTGGTGCGGTCGACTTCCATGTTGTATTTCCATCGACAAAGGCGAAACCTTCAAAATCTAAATCAATGCCATCGTAATTGTGCTTACGTATCAAATCCATAATCGCGCTGATGATTTGAGCACGCGATGTTGGAGATTTCAAAAGCCCTGCCAGAACTAGCTTCGCGGTTCCATCTGTAATGGTTGGAATAATTGTGAAGCCGGCGTTCTTTAGCGCAGTCAGTGGTTGATCAATCGGCACGCTGGGATTAGCCGGCGCATAGAGATCGGTAACCACCGAAAGCTTGTTCTTGCCATCGTATTTGAGGGTGTACCAAAATGGCATTACCTCTTTAATAATATCTGCGTTGTTAAGCGCATCAGGCAGAGACGTTTTCATGGAGTAATAGGGAATCCACCCCGTCAGAATTTTGCGTGGTGTGTTCTCAGCTTTTGCAAGGGGCGCAGTAGCTCCAAGAATGAGCAGTGCGGCAAGGGCTACGCGCAATAATTTCTTCACTGTTAACTCTGACCTGCAGGTCCATTTGGATCGTGCCTAAATGCTCGCTTGACTCGCCTTGTGATTTTCCTGCCGTATTCACGATCTATCGCCCATACGTTGAGGAAAATTGAGAGTACAGCGATGATTTTTAGCAGATATGGAATTGGTTCGATGAGAAATACAGTAGATAGAAAAATTCCAATGAGATTGACGAAAGCTAAGACCGCCCTGCGAAAGACCTTAAGGAAGGTATTTTGAGTTAGGCGCTGTAACGTCTTTGACGTCAGAGCGAGTGCAAATGGCCCGCTGGAAACGCAACTCATGATCATGATTGTCACGACGAGCGCGAGCGATTCCACGTTCTTCTCCTATGGGTTGAGAGGCTTCCAAGTTGTATTGGTCGTTGCAAAGAGTGCCATATCAATCTGCCGACCGTCCTCACGTGTGACCTTGTTGCGCAAGATTCCTTCTCTTTGAAAGCCTGCTTTTATGAGAACTTTCTGTGAAGCCTCATTATCGGCATCTACCAACCCATCAATGCGGCGGAAGCCAAGAGTTGCAAAACCGTAATCAGTAATCATCATGGAAGCGGTTGTGGCGATTCCCTTTCCGCGCATTGACTTTTCCATCCAATATCCAATTTCAGCTGTGTGGTTCTTAATATTTATTGTGTGTAGCGAAATAACTCCAGCAAATTTCTTATTACCACCATTGCCGTGTTCAACCACAAAGCGAATTTCACGTCTTTCAGCAAAGCTAAATGGGTCAGAGCGCACAAATTCGATGGCGTGATCGATGGTGTACCCAGACGGAACCGTTGTGAATTTTGGAATGAGTGGATCCT
>JAIXPU010000152.1 GCA_027486075.1 Streptomycetaceae bacterium
GGTTCGATTGTGGCAATCGGTGTTACAGCAGACTCATTTATTGTTTACTTTGAACGTATTCGAGATGAGCTCAGAGAAGGAAAGACTCTTCGCACAGCAGTTGAAACTGGCTGGAGCAGGGCGCGTCGCACAATCGTTGTAGCTGACATTGTTTCGCTGATCGCAGCCTTCTTGCTCTACTTCTTCGCTGTCGGTGGCGTTCGAGGGTTCGCCTTCACTCTAGGTCTTACAACCTTGATTGACCTTCTTATCGTCTTCCTCTTTACCAAGCCGATAGTGACTGTCTTAGCTCGCTGGAAATTCTTCGCATCTGGCCATCCTTTATCTGGCTTCTCGCCAAAGAGCGTCGGAATGAAAGCGAAGAACGCGAAAATTTCTCAAACTGAATCACCTTTGGAGGCATAAGGACATGGCGAAACTTTCTGGTCTTGGTGGTCGTCTCTATTCAGGAGAAACATCTTTCAATATTGTTGAAAACCGCAAACGTTGGTACAGCTTCTCAGCTGTCTTCATCATCGCCTCGATCTTTGCTCTCGGCGTACAGGGTCTACATCTTGGAATCGAGTTCAAGGGTGGCGCTTCATTTACTGTGAATAAGGCTTCTGCGACAATTCAAGAGGCTCGTGAAGCCGTTGAAGCGGTAGGACTTCCTGGTGAAATTATCGTTCAGAAGATTGGCGACTCAAAGGTTCGCGTACAGACAGGCGCAGTTGATGCCGCACAGTCTCGTGCTGTAGAGACAGCCTTGACTCAGAAGTTCAACGTCACTGAAGAATCTATTGATACCCAGCTCGTTGGCCCTTCCTGGGGTGAAGAGATTACGAAGAAAGCTGTTTATGGTCTGATCGCATTTCTACTAGTCATCATGCTCTTCCTTGCAATGGTCTTTGAACCGAAGATGGCTGCAGCAGCAATTCTTGCAGTAGTGCACGATGTATTCATTACCGTTGGAATTTACGCTCTCATTGGCTTCGATGTCACACCGGCTACGATTATTGGATTCTTGACCATTCTGGGCTATTCGCTTTATGACACGGTGGTTGTATTCGATAAGGTCCGCGAAAATACGAAATCTGTTGTTGCAAATTCAAAGGTGACGTATTCACAAGCTGCCAACCTTGCGGTCAATCAGACGATAGTTCGCTCGCTCAACACTTCGATTATCGCTCTCATTCCAGTAGGTTCGATTCTCTTTGTGGGAGCTGGGTTACTTGGCGCGGGAACGCTCAAGGATCTATCACTCGCACTCTTTATCGGTCTTGCAGTGGGAACATATTCTTCACTCTTTATCGCACCTCCATTCTTAGCTCAGCTACGTGAGCGCGAGCCAGCTATGCAAGCTCTCGCCAAGCGAGTCGCTGCCCGCGGATATACATCAGAGGCAAATTCAGGTGCGGCTACAAAGATCAGCCGTAGAACACAAGCAAAGCGCAAAGGTCGCAAATAACCTTTTAGCTTTATGGAGACTCAGCCCTTGATTGCGCCGGTAATCGATGCACTCAGGGAGCATCATCCAAACGCTGATACTTCCGAGATCACCCGGGCCTTTGAGGTTGCGCGCATTGCGCACACGGGGCAACTTCGAAAATCAGGCGAGGATTACATCACTCATCCTGTTGCAGTGACGCAAATTCTTGCCGAACTTGGCCTCAACGAGGTTACTCTGATTGCATCTCTTCTCCACGACACTGTTGAAGATACGCCTTACTCTCTCATGCAATTACGTGTTGATTTCGGTGATGAGATTGCAAATTTAGTCGATGGCGTAACAAAGCTAGATAAGTTGACGTATGGTCCAACTGCTGAGGCTGAGACGGTACGCAAAATGGTCATTGCGATGTCGCGAGATATTCGAGTCTTGGTTATCAAGTTGGCAGATCGTCTTCACAATGCGCGAACCTGGAGCTATGTTTCATCAGAATCTGCTCAACGTAAAGCTCGCGAAACCCTAGATATCTACGCCCCACTGGCGCATCGCCTGGGAATGAATGCCATCAAATGGGAGCTGGAGGATCTCTCCTTCGAAGCTCTTGAGCCTAAAAAGTTTGAGGAGATCTCTCGACTCGTCGCAGAAAGATCGCCTTCGCGAGACGCGCTCACCGCTGAGGTAATTGAGGCGGTACAGGGCGATCTACTCCGCGATTCGATAGCTGCGACAGTTACGGGACGAAAAAAGCACTTCTTCAGCGTTTATCAGAAGATGGTTGTTCGCGGTCGAGAGTTCAATGAAATCTACGACCTGGTCGGAATTCGAGTGTTGGTTAATGATGTTCGCGATTGCTATGCGGTACTAGGTTCAATCCACGCGCGTTGGAGCCCAGTTCCTGGAAGATTTAAAGATTACATTGCAATGCCTAAGTTCAATCTTTATCAATCTTTACATACGACGGTCATTGGTCCAAACGGTAAGGCGATTGAGATTCAGATTAGAACCTACGAAATGCACTCACGAGCTGAGTTCGGTATCGCAGCTCATTGGAAGTACAAACAAGGGGGAGACCCCGAAGGAAACTCACCTGAGATGCTCTGGCTCCGCCAATTGCACGAGTGGCAGAAAGAGACTGAAGATCCTTCTGAGTTCCTTGAAGCTCTACGTTTTGATTTGGGCAGTCCTGAAGTCTTCGTCTTTACTCCGAAAGGTTCGGTAGTTGCTCTTCCTGGTGGATCAACGCCAGTGGATTTTGCATTCTCTGTTCATACAGATGTTGGACTCCGCTGCGCCGGCGCAAAGGTAAACGGGCGTTTAGTGCCACTGGAATCAAAGCTAAATAACGGCGACGTCGTAGAGATTGTGACCAATAAAGGTGAGAATGCAGGTCCAAGTCGCGATTGGTTGAACTTCGTTAAAAGCCCGCGGGCGCGTTCAAAGATTAAGGCGTGGTTTAGTAAGGAGCGCCGAGAAGAAGCAATTGATGCAGGGCGTGAATCTATAGCTAGGCAGATGCGTAAGGCAGGGCTACCGTTGCAGAAGATTTTTGCAGGTCATTCACTTCTCGAACTTGCGCACGATATGCATTACGCGGATATTGACGCGCTGTACAGCGCTGTAGGGGATGGCCATGTTTCGGCTGCTTCAATCATTGAGAAGTTGGTGGCCAGTCTCGGGGCTGAGGATTCTCATCCCGAAGCAACCATTGAGAATATTCCAACAGGTGTTCAGACAACCCGTCGAACTTCTAGCGCCATCGAGGTTGAGGGCGTAGGCGATGTGCTGGTAAAGCTAGCCCGCTGTTGCACACCTGTCCCGGGAGATCCGATTATGGGTTTCATTACCAAGGGTTCGGGAATCTCAGTTCACCGTGAGGATTGCATTAACGCCTCTGACTTACAGAAGAACCAGAGCGAGCGAGTCGTGGCAGTTAAGTGGTTGCCAGGAGCCGCCAGCATTTTCTTGGTGAATATCCAGGTTGAAGCACTTGATAGAGCCCGATTACTTGCCGATGTCACGCGCACGCTCTCCGAGCAACACGTGAACATTTTGAGCGCTGCAGTGAGTACATCGAAGGATCGTGTTGCTATCTCGCGATTTACCTTTGAAATGGCCGATGCAAAGCATCTGGATTCGGTACTTGCAGCAGTTCGAGGAATCGAAGGCGTCTATGACGTCTATCGCACCTAAGACTTTTTCGAATTAGTTAAATTCGGCTAAATGCTTCTGTGCTTCAACGAGCCAAGCCTGACGGGCGACCGCTGAATCACGTGCCTCTTGCGCCTTCTTCGCATTGCCTGCAGCCTCAGCCTTAGCTGCTGCCTTGTTGTAGCTCTCAATTGAGTCAGTCAATTGGGTAACAACTTCTGCAGCGCGCGCCTTGGCGCCTGGATCAGTCTTGCGAGCAAGATCGGCATCGGCTGATTTGATGGCTTCTTCAACCTTGGCAATACGGGCATCAAATGCAGCCCGCTTATCTCGGTGGGTGATTCCAATCTTGTCCCATGTGCGCATGAGTTCGCGGAAAGCGTTCTTTGTAGCCTTGAGATCGGTAAATGGAACGAGCGCCTCGATCTGAACGATGAGCTCTTCACGCTTTGCAAGATTGGCAACCATCGATACTTCACGCTTTTCTAGATCAGCATTCTTGGCTGCGAAGAATTGGTCTTGAGCTGCTTTAAATCTATTCCACAACTTAGTATCTTCATTCTTCTTCCCACGTCCAGCAGCCTTCCATTGATCCATCAGATCCTTGAAGCGGCGTGCGGTCGGAAGCCATTCTGTTGAAGTCGCCAACTTTTCAGCCTCGGCAACGATGGCTGTCTTTACTTCTGCGACTTTACCTGCAGTTGCTTCGAGCTGGGCAAAGTGAGTACGGCGGCGCTTATCGAACTTGTTTCTTGAAGCTGAGAATCGCTTCCAGAATTCAGCGTCACTCTTCTTATCTAAACGAGGAGCTGCCTTCCATTCGTCAAGGAGCGCCTTCAGACGATCTCCGGTGGCCTTCCAATTTTCTGAAAGCGCGAGGGATTCTGCCTCGGCAACAATCTTCTCTTTTTCAACAAGGATCTGCTCACGGCGTGCAGCTTTAGCAGCTGCCTCTGCAGCTTTCTTAGCCTCATATGCCTCGCGATGACCTTCAATAAGTGGCTCAATCTGTTCAACTGAAAGAGCGAGCGCAGCCAAATCTCCAACACCATTGAGTTCGCGAACTTGCTGACGAAGTTTCTTAACAGCTTCGTATGCATCTTGAGGAACCATTGCTCCACTGGTGATTCGAGCAGCTGTGAGTGCTACTTCGGAGGCAAGGGCTTCAAATTTACGAACGAAGTAGGCGAGTGCTTCCTCGGCAGACTTACCGGGGTATGAACCGACGGGCTTTTCGCCTTCAGGCGTACTGACAAAAACTGTGCCATCTTCGGCAACGCGACCAAATTTAGAAGGATCTCCAATGAGAGCAGAGGCTGCGCTTGTTGGAAGTGCATGTGTCTGCGCAAGTGCAGTTGGATTTACATCGGTCATTTTGATCCCCTTTGGCGCGTTGGCAATTAATACGACCTGCTGTCGGATCTCTTGCCTTCGTTGATATGTGCGTAGTTTTGGTAGAGGTCAAAGGTACCCTGTGCATCCGCAAGCCGTAAATCCGAGCGAGAAATAGGGGTGACCTCGATGCTCATTCGGTCATTTCCAGCCCCAATGTTTGCCACCAATTGCTGGGTCATCGCGCCAGCAGCTGGCAGCGAGTGCATCATCGTCGACCCCGGTATGCCCGATATTTCGGCAGATATCGAAATGATTATTGAAGAGAACAAATTGAAGCCGGTAGCTGCATTTATTACTCATGGCCATTTAGACCATACCTTCTCGATTAAGCCACTTGCAGATGGCTATGACATTCCCACATACATCCATTCTGAGGATCGTCGCTATATCGCAGATCCAAGTGGAATTCATGGCGCAGAATTTATTGGTCAACTTGGTGGATTGGTCTTTGAAGAACCTATAAAGGTATCTGAAGTAAAGAATGGAACGACGCTAGATCTATTGGGAATGAAGATTGAGGTTATTCACGCACCTGGCCATACCAAAGGCTCCGTTATGTTTAAGCTCAATGACGAAGTATTGATTAGTGGAGATGTTCTCTTCGCTGGGTCAATTGGCAGGACTGACCTTCCAACGGGTAGCGCGAGCGATATGAAATCGACTTTGATAAACAAGGTTCTTACTCTCTCCGATGATTTACGCGTACTGCCGGGCCATGGATCTGAGACAACCATTAAATTCGAGCGAAAAAACAATCCATATCTGAAAGAATTGTCCTCGTGAAATACGAGAAGATCCAGGCGCCCAAGGGCGTTCGCGAATATCTGCCGCCTGAATCCACAGCGTTCGAGTGGGTCAGAGAGCAGTTGATAGCCCCTGCTCGTCTGGCCGGATATCAACTGATGGAGCTTCCTGTATTTGAAGATACAAACCTCTTCTCCCGCGGGGTTGGCGAATCTACAGATGTAGTTTCGAAGGAGATGTACACCTTTGAAGACAGAGGTGGTCGATCAATCACTCTTCGCCCTGAAGGAACTGCCGGAGTAATGCGAGCAGTCATTGAACAGAACCTTGATCGCGGTCAACTTCCGGTGAAGGTCTGGTACTCGGGGCAGTACTTCCGTGCTGAGAGACCGCAGGCAGGTCGCTATCGCCAGTTTTACCAAGTAGGAATTGAAGCTATTGGCCTTGATGATCCAGCTATCGATGCTGAGGTAATTGCGATTGCCTATCAGGGCTTTAAGAAAATTGGTTTGAAGAATTTCACCTTACAGATTACCTCCCTCGGAGATGCGCCTTCGCGCGCGGCTCATCGCGCAGACCTTATGAAGTTTTATAAGACGTTGAATCTTGACGAGGCAACCGCTGCACGAGCAGAGGTCAATCCGCTTCGCCTCTTCGATGATAAGAGACCTGAGATGATTGCAGCGATGGCGAATGCCCCGCTCTTACTTGATTATCTGTCGCTAGATGCTTCTGATAATTTCAAGAAGGTTCAGAGCTACTTAAGCGCCATGAATATTGAATACACAATAAATCCACGCATGGTTCGTGGGCTCGATTATTACACCGGCACAACTTTTGAATTTGTTCATTCTGATCTAGGTGCGCAAAGTGGAATTGGTGGCGGCGGACGTTATGACGGGCTGATGGAGATTCTTGGCGGTCAACCGCTCTCAGGGATAGGCTTCGGCTTAGGAGTCGATCGCGCCCTGTTGGCAGCTATTGCTGAAGGGGTGTTGCCAAGTGACTCATTTACCTCGGATCTGTTCATCATTCCTCTCGGTGAATCGGCAATGACTTCTGCGCTGACAATCGCTTCAGAACTGCGAAACGCAGCGATAACGACAGAAATTGCCTTCGGAGACCGCGCACTGAAAGGCGCCATGAAGGCTGCTGATAAATCTGGAGCGAGATATGTCGTTGTTCTCGGGGAAGCAGAGTTGCAAGCGGGTTCAGTTGAACTCAAGCGCATGGAAGATGGAGCTGTAACTTCCGTTAAGATTGAGCAATTATCGAGAGAGCTTGGCTCTCTTTTATCGGCACAACGAAATTAAGGGTGGCTCACTTTCATGTTAAGAAACCATGATGCTGGTGCGCTGCGCGCTTCGCACGCAGGAACTACCGTCACGTTGGCAGGCTGGGTAGCCCGCCGCCGCGATCATGGCGGAGTCGCCTTTATCGATTTAAGAGATGCAACAGGTTCAGTCCAAGTCGTCATTCGTGATGAGAAGATGGCTGGCCAACTTCGCGCAGAATGGTGTCTGCAGATCACAGGCGAAGTAGCACTTCGCCCTTCTGGAAATGAGAATTCAAACATCCCCACTGGTGAAATCGAAGTCATGGGAGACTCGGTTGTTGTTTTGAGCGAATCCGCTCCGCTGCCTTTTCCAGTTGACTCCGGTTCAGAAGCTGAAATCTCTGAAGAGGTTCGACTTCGTTATCGTTACCTTGATTTAAGACGAGAAGGCCCTGCTGCAAACCTACGACTTCGTTCAAAGGTGACAGCCACCATCAGAGGCGCCATGGAAGAGCTTGATTTTCTTGAGATAGAAACGCCATATCTGACTCGATCAACGCCAGAAGGTGCCCGTGACTTCTTAGTTCCGGTTCGACTTCAGCCTGGTAGTTGGTATGCGCTTCCACAATCACCACAGCTGTTTAAACAGCTTTTGATGGTAGCCGGTATGGAGCGTTACTACCAGATCGCTCGCTGTTTCCGCGATGAAGATTTCCGAGCTGATCGCCAACCAGAGTTCACTCAATTAGATATTGAAATGTCTTTCATCGACCAGACAGACATCCTTGCGGTTGCAGAGAAGATCCTTGTGAAGGTCTGGAAAGAAGCGGTCAATTACGATATTCCAACTCCGATTCGCCACATGACATATGCGGATGCGATGGACAAGTACGGCACAGATAAACCTGATCTTCGTTTCGGCTACGAACTCGTTGAAGTTACCGATTACTTTGCAAAGACCGAGTTTCGCGTTTTCCAGGCTCCATATGTAGGAGCAGTTGTGATGCCAGGGGGAGCGGACTCACCACGTCGCGAACTTGATGCTTGGCAGGATTGGGCTAAGGCAAGAGGCGCTAAAGGAATTGCCTACATTCTTGTTAACGCAGATGGAACTCTCGGTGGGCCGGTAGCAAAGAATATTTCAGAGAGCGAACAAGCAGGCATTGCTGAGTTCGTCGGTGCCAAAGCGGGAGATGCCATCTTCTTCGCAGCTGGTGAGCGCTCTTCATCTCAACAATTGTTAGGTGCTGCTCGACTGGAGATCGGACGTCGCTGCAATCTAATCAACCAAGGAGCATGGGAATTCCTCTGGGTAGTAGATGCGCCAATGTTTGAACCTACCGATAATGGTGGCTGGACTGCGGTTCACCACCCATTTACCGGTCCGAAACCAGAATTCGCCAAGACTTTTAAGAGCGATCCTGCATCAGCGCTTGCCTATGCATACGACATCGTCCTCAATGGAACGGAGCTTGGCGGCGGATCAATTCGTATCCATGACCGAAACATCCAGAAGGATGTCTTCTCTGTTATCGGATTGAGCGATGAGGAAGCACAGAGCAAATTCGGATTCCTCTTGGAAGCATTCAATTACGGACCACCACCTCATGGTGGTATTGCACTAGGACTTGACAGAGTCTGCGCGCTTTTGACTGGCTCGGATTCAATTCGCGAAGTTATCGCATTCCCAAAGACAGCTAGTGGTGGAGATCCATTGACTGGAGCGCCGACACCAATTACACCGGCGCAACGCAAGGAAGCGGCCATTGATTGGACTCCTCCAAAGGAGTAGTCAGGTAGGCTTACTGTTATGGGTCCAGGTGGAATTGCAACAATAATCGCAGCAGCGTCGCTCTTTGTGATTGCTGTATCTGTGGCATATGCCGTCTTCCGAGTAAGCAAGTTAGTTGATGAGGCGAAGGTTTCTCTCAAAGCATTTACCGATGATACGACTCCATTAATCAATGAATCGACTCGCACTCTTGAACTCATCAATAGCCCACTCGAAAGTTTTGCCAAGATCACCAAGAGCGTCGAAGAAGTTACCTCAAAGGTGACAGGCGCTACCTCGGATTTCATGGAGAAGAATGGTCCTGCCGTGAAGGTTGCAGGCGCGCTACTGAGCGCAGCTCAGATGAGCAAAGGTCGTAAAAAGAAGAAGACTGAATAGATCAAGTGGGTGAATGTAACTAGTGGAATCCGCCGAGATCCGTTCGCGCTGGCTGAGCTTCTTTGAATCTGAGAACCGACAAGGCCTGACCCATACAGTCGTCCCATCAGCTTCTCTCATTGCCGATGATCCCAATCTGCTCCTGGTTAATGCAGGAATGGTTCCCTTTAAGCCGTATTTCCTTGGCGAGGTAACGCCTCCATACAAACGCGCGACATCAGTTCAGAAATGTGTTCGCACGCTCGATATTGATGAGGTTGGCAAGACCACTCGCCACGCCTCCTTCTTTCAGATGTGTGGCAACTTCTCATTTGGAGATTACTTTAAAGAGGGCGCTATCTCTCTCGCTTGGGAGTTATTGACACGTCCTATCAACGATGGGGGATATGGCTTTCCGGAAGAACGTCTCTGGGTCACTGTCTATCTCGATGATGATGAAGCTGCAGATATTTGGCATAAAAAGATCGGAATTCCGCGAGAGCGAATTCAACGCCGCGATATGGCAGATAACTTCTGGTCGATGGGCGTTCCTGGACCATGTGGACCTTGCTCTGAGATTTACTACGACCGCGGACCGGCGTACGGTGCTGAAGGTGGACCAGTAGCTGATGAGAATAGATACCTAGAGGTATGGAATCTCGTCTTTATGCAGAACGAACGTGGCGCCGGAGGCGGTAAAGATAGTTATCCGATTCTGGGAGAACTTCCGGCTAAAAGTATTGATACTGGCTTAGGCCTTGAGCGAACTGCAGCGCTATTACAGGGCGTTGAGAATATCTATGAGATTGATACGACGATGCAGATTTTGTCGAAGGCTTCATCTCTGGCTGGAGTGACATACGGAAAGTCTCAGACATCAGATATTTCACTGCGCGTTGTTGCAGATCACGCACGTACTTCGGCGATGCTCATCGGCGATGGCGTTACCCCTGGCAATGAAGGCCGTGGTTATGTGTTGCGTCGCATGATGCGTCGCACAATTCGCAATATGCGCCTTCTCGGCGTGAACGATCCAATCATGTCTGAGCTCACCCAGGCTGCTATAGGTGCGATGGGTCCGCAGTACCCAGAACTAGTTTCTGATCAAAAGCGCATCTTGTCGGTCTCTATCTCTGAAGAAGAGTCATTCCTACAGACACTTAAGAGTGGAACGCAGATCTTTGACCTTGCCTCTACGCAGCTGAAGGCGCAGAAGAAGTCGGTATTGCCGGGCGATGAAGTCTTCAAGCTCCACGATACATACGGCTTCCCATTTGATTTAACACTTGAAATGGCGCGCGAAGAGGGCCTTGAGGTCGATGAAGAGGGCTTCAAGCGTTTGATGAATGAGCAGCGTGATCGCGCTAAGGCGGATGCAAAAGCAAAGAAGAGTGGCCACACAGATTTAAGCGAGTACAAGAAGATCGCAGATTCAAAGGGCGCATCGACATTTATTGGTTATACGCAGATTGAATCGGAAGCAACCATTAATGGAATTCTCCTTGATGGGCTGAGCGTTCAATCAGCTACTTCTGGAAGTGAAGTTGAGATTGTTCTCGATAGGACTCCCTTTTATGCAGAAGGTGGTGGTCAGTTAGCAGACGGTGGTCGTATCACTCTTGCTAGCGGTGCCATCATTGAGATTGATGATGTTCAAACACCGGTAAATGGACTCTCTGTTCATCGTGGTCGCATTATCAGTGGAGAAGTAACTCTTGGTTCAAAGGCGCAAGCTGAGATTGATTTAGAGCGCAGAAATGCAATTTCACGAGCACATACTGCAACTCATATGGTTCATAAAGCATTCCGTGAAATTCTTGGCGAGACAGCAACACAGGCCGGTTCTGAAAACTCGCCGGGTCGATTCCGCTTTGATTTTCCTTCAACCGGCGCAGTTCCAGATTCGGTTCTCAATGAAGTTGAATCGCGAGTCAATACTCTTCTTCTCGATAATCTTGCAGTGACCGCAGAGACGATGTCGCAGGATGCCGCCAAGAAGATCGGTGCGATGGCTCTCTTTGGCGAGAAATATGGGGATCAAGTACGAGTTGTCAGTGTTGGTGACTGGGCGCGCGAACTATGCGGTGGCACCCACGTTTCAGCCTCAGGCCAGCTAGGTGTTATCAAGTTGCTCTCTGAATCATCTGTCGGTGCAGGAGTAAGACGAGTAGAAGCTCTCGTTGGAGTAGATGCATATAGATACTTGGCGCGCGAACATCTGCTCTTAAATTCATTAACTGACATTATTAAAGGTGCGCGAGCGGAAGAGCTACCAGAGAGAATTTCAGATCTCTTGACCAAGATTAAAGATATCGAGAAGGAGCTTGCTGCTGTTCGCTCGGCGCAGGCCATGTCTCAGATTGGCGGATTAGCTGAAAAAGCTCTCAACGTTAATGGTCTCTCTGTGATTGCTACCGCCTTAAGTGATGGCATTGCAGCTGATGACTTAAGGAAGATTGCTCTTGATCTAAAGAGCAAATCCACGAACTCGGTTGTGGTTCTTGTCAGTGTTGTTGAAGGTAAAGCAGTTTTGGTTGCGGCGGTAAGTGATGGAGCGAAGGCTGCAGGAGTAAAGGCGGGCGCTCTCGTGAAAATTGGCTCAACAGTCCTTGGTGGTGGAGGCGGCGGAAAAGATGATTTTGCGCAAGGTGGCGGAACCAACCTTGGCCAAGTCTCGGTAGCGCTTACTGCAATCACCGACGCTATCTCTGGAAAGTAATCGATGCAGCGAGGTCGACGGATAGCTTTCGACTATGGCGATGCTCGAATTGGGGTTGCCGTGTGCGATCCTGACGGAATCATCTCCTCTCCTCTAGGGGTTCTCCGTTCGGAAGATAAGAAACTTCAAAGCGAGATTGAAAAGATTGTTGCCGAATACGAACCAGTTCAAATTTTTGTTGGCCTGCCAAAGCAGCTCTCTGGCGTTGAAAGTTCCAGCGCTGAAAAGGCGAGAAATTTCGGAGCAATGATCGCTGCGCTTACGAGTATTGAAATTGTCTACATCGATGAACGCCTCTCCACTGTGAGCGCTCAATCCAAGCTTCGAGAAGCCGGTAAGTCGACAAGAGAGTCAAAAGAGTTAATAGATGCGATGGCCGCTGTTGAAATACTTGAGTTAGGTCTTCAAAATGCGCGATCTTCCTAATTCACCCGTTTTCCGTGTCCTATCGGCGATCTTGATTGTTCTGCTCTTCACAGGCGGATTGCGTGAGTTACGTTCAAACACTTCAACTGCTCCAGATTTCTCTTGCCGAGAAAGTGGACGAGAGGTAATTGTTCATATCGATGCTGGTTCATCTGGATCGGCGATCGGCAAAGTTCTGTTAGA
>JAIXPU010000145.1 GCA_027486075.1 Streptomycetaceae bacterium
ATGGCAACCATCGGAGACCACCGATTCCGTATCCCAACGATGACCCTGAGCGTCTTCCTGCAGGTTGTAGGGCTCTATGCCCTGCGCCATAAGGCGAAAACCCGCTCATTTGCCGTTGCTTTGGAGACAAACGCCAAGGCGCGATAACCTACGCGCCTGACACATTAGCTATTCGTAAGGAGGTCGCCCATGGGCCGCGGCCGTGCAAAAGCGAAGCAGACCAAGGTTGCTCGCGACCTGAAGTACAACTCCCAGGAGATGGACCTCGATCGCCTCGCCAAGGAACTCCACGGAGATATTCCTAACCAGCAAAATCAGGATGATGACGATCCTTTCGCTGAAGGCAATTACATTCCTCGCGCGTGAGACCTACTCCGTACGTTGCATCTCTTCGTATCTACGAACCACTCTCTGCCTTTGAACCGGCCGACAGGCTACGTTGGCAGAATATTGATGCATCCCTTGATTCTCGAAAAGAAGAGCAAGAGTTAGCGCTACGCCGCTTAGTTTTCCCCGAACCTCCTGCTGTGCGACCAGATGGCGCGCATGTTCTAGATATCAATGGCCTTCGCTATGTCTCGCCTTGGTCAACAGCGACTCGTTGTTGGGCAGCGCTCGATGACTTTAAAGATTCACTTCCATCTTCGATTACTCCATTCTTTATTCCACCTTCGTTAGAAGAAGTGATTACAACGGGCGTTGATCTACTTGAAGATCGCGTGCCACACATCATTACAGAGACCTGGGTTATTCCACCGCGCTGGTTCTCACTCTTTACTCCTGAAGAACGGGTACGCGGCGAAGGCGAAGATGGCGCATATTCATTTGCGCGCACCACAATGGCAAAGGCGCGCGAACGCGTTGAAAAATCACACGAGATTGTCTTAGGTGCTTTCGGCCAAGGATCTGTCGAAGAAGAGATTGAAAATCTCCTCGATTGGCTAGAGCTCTTCCATCCAGAATCTTTAGTCGAACTCGATTACGGCGGGCTGGCCGGTTATCTCGATGCAGCGCTACGTACGCAGGGTCTAGATGGAATCAGCGAGGACTCATCTATTGAAGATGTTGCAGATAGCCTCGCTGGATTGGCTGCAGGCGATGGCGCTATTGCGGGGCAGGGCTATGAACGACTCGTAACTCGTTGGAGATCGGTGCAAGCCTTCGAATCTGCAATCTAAGAAGATGAATTCTTCTTCCTTGCTATTGCGCCAGGCGTGAACCTGGTGAATACTTCCCGACATTACGGAGCAAAACGGACACAGAAATAGGTTCCGTTACTGAAGGAGAATTTCATGAATCGTCTGCCAGATGCTGAGGTGCTTTTAACGCCTCGCGAAGTTGCAGACCTATTTGGAGTTGATCCAAAGACTGTCACTCGTTGGGCGAAGGCTGGAAAGCTGACATCGATTCGCACTCTTGGCGGACATCGCCGTTATCGTAAATCTGAAGTTGAAGAACTTCGTCAAAATTATTTCAAGGCGCAGAACTAACTCTTTACTAGCACTATGACTTATTCCATCGCGCAATTTTTCTTATTGGGCGCTTTGACCATGATCTTTGTCGGTCTCATTACTGCGCCCATCAGAAATTTGGCGCTCCGCGTTGGCGCAGTTGATGCTCCGACTCTTGCTCGCAAAACTCAGAAGGAACCAATTCCATATTTAGGCGGCGTTGCAATCGCTGTTGGAATCGTTGGGGCTTCTTACGCGTCCCTCCTTGCCGTTGACTTCACCTTTGAAAACTTTAAGCTCGCAAGTTTTGTATTGATTCCAGCAATCGCAATCTCAGCCATGGGGCTCTGGGATGATTTAAAGGGGCTAGAACCTTGGCCGCGACTAGTTGCGCAGACATTTACCGGAATTGTTGTTGCCATCATTCTTACCGCCACCGACACCATGGGCTTTGCCTTTGATAGTCAGGCCTTGAACTATGCAATCACCGTGCTCTGGATAGTTGGAGTCTGTAACTCAATAAACTTCTTTGATAATCACGATGGAGGGGCTGCCGGCACAGTCACCGTCATTACCTTCTTCCTCTTCTTTATCGCCTATGACCGCCAACAAGTACTAGTTAGTGCTTTGGCGATAGTGACAGCTGGGGCTACAGCAGGATTTCTTATCTGGAACCGCCACCCTGCAAAGATCTATATGGGCGATGCGGGCTCGCTATTTCTTGGCATCATTATTTCGGTACTCACAATTCGTTTAAGCCCTGGTGTAGTACCAACCTATAAATCTCTCACCATCCCACTCTTTCTCATGGCGACTCCCATTCTCGATACAACAGTCGCCATCATCTCTCGTATCGCTCGCGGAATTTCACCGTTCCAAGGTGGGCGCGATCATCTCTCGCACCGTTTGATGCGCAAGGGTCTCAATCGCCGCATCACAGCATTTGTGCTCTGGGGGCTCGCTGCGGTTTACGGAGCGATTGCCCTTGGTATCTACATCTGGCCAGATACATGGGGGACTCAACTAATTATCTTGGGCGCTGCTATGTGGCTTGCAAAGCTAGTTTTCTTCTTACGAATTCCATCTGAGGGGTAGACTTCCACCATGCCTGATAAAAATGATGATGTAAAAGCCAGAATGTTGGCAGCCCTTGAAGCAAAGAAAAATAAGAAGGGCGCACCTGGCACGCAGACTCATTCTGAAACCGGCTCAAAGATTCGTGGTGGGCAACGCAGTGGCGGTGCTCCGCAAGTACAGCGCAAAGCAGGACCATCTGGTTCTGGCTCTGCTGGCTAAATAGCCGTAACTTTCACTTCAATAATAAATCAATTGTGGCTCGGGACAGGATCGAACTGTCGACCTCACGATTTTCAGTCGCGCGCTCGTACCAACTGAGCTACCGAGCCAATATGTAGTTGTATAAAAAGAAGTGAGCGTGTGGACACTCA
>JAIXPU010000005.1 GCA_027486075.1 Streptomycetaceae bacterium
CCAAATCAACCAAAGGTAAATCCAGGCCTTCGCGATGAGGTAGATGGATCTGTATCGGTAATTGAGTGGTTAGAGGCAAAACTTCATCCGTGGAGCAGCTTCGTCATTATTCCAATCTTTGCCTTTGCAAATACTGGAGTTGTGATTACCTCATCATCTCTCGAGAGCGCGTTGAAATCGCCAGTAGCGTGGGGAATCTTCGCTGGATTGGTTATCGGAAAACCTCTCGGCATCGTTCTAGCCCTTATCTTGGCAAAGAAGAGCAACGTCGGTGATTACCCAGCAGGCGCAGGCGTTGGTCAGATAGCGGCCACAGGAAGTGCTGCAGGTATCGGCTTTACAGTTGCAATCTTCATAGCAAACCTTGCCTTTGATGAGAAAGCGCTCCAAGACACCGCAGTGCTTGCCGTAATCGTGGCATCTGTTGTGAGCGGGTTGATCAGCTGGATTCTTTTTACAGCGCTATCTTCAAAACAGAAGAAGCGTTAGTAAAAGCTAAAACCCCGCCATTTCTGACGGGGCTTTAGCGCTAAGTAACTCTTAGATGTCGTAATAAAGCTCGAACTCAGCTGGGTGTGGACGTAGTCGCACATAGTCAACTTCATTCTTACGCTTCCACTCAATCCATGTTGAGATGAGGTCTTCTGAGAAGACGCCACCCTTAGTAAGGAAGTCATGGTCCTTTTCAAGTGAATCAAGAACTGCATCAAGTGAACCTGGAACCTGCGGAATCGAGGCAGCTTCATCGCCCTCAAGTTCGTAGAGGTCCTTATCAACTGGAGCAGGTGGTTCAATCTTGTTCACGATTCCATCGATACCAGCCATGAGCATGGCTGCAAATGCGAGGTATGGGTTTGAGGATGGATCTGGACAACGGAATTCAACGCGCTTCGCCTTTGGTGATGAACCGGTAATCGGAATACGGATACATGCCGAACGGTTACGCGCTGAGTAAACAAGGTTTACTGGAGCTTCATAACCTGGAACCAAGCGACGATATGAGTTCACTGTTGGGTTGGTGAATGCAAGTAGTGATGGAGCGTGCTTCAAGAGTCCACCGATATACCAACGGGCCATATCTGAAAGATCGCCATATGTGCCGGCTTCGAAGAAGAGGGGCTTGCCATCTTTCCAAAGTGATTGGTGAACGTGCATACCTGATCCGTTATCTCCGAAGAGTGGCTTTGGCATGAAGGTTGCAGTCTTGCCGCCTTCCCACGCAACGTTACGTACGATGTACTTAAACTTCATGAGCTCATCGCCAGCGGTAAGGATGTCTGTGAAGCGATAGTTGATTTCCATCTGGCCGGCAGTTCCCACTTCATGGTGTGAACGCTCCACAAGAAGTCCAGCGCGACCGAGCTCCATCACCATTTCATCGCGGAGGTCAGCGAATTGATCTGTCGGTGATACTGGGAAATAACCACCCTTGATTCGTGTGCGGTATCCACGGTTTGGTGTTCCATCTGGATCTGCCACGATGCCTGTATTCCAAGCACCCTCATATGAATCAATATGGTGGTAAGCCTCGTTCATGCCAGTCTTAAAGCGAACTGCATCAAATACGTAGAACTCTGCTTCTGGCGCAAAGAACGCCTGATCAGCGATTCCTGTTGACTTCAAGAAGTCAACAGCCTTCTTTACAACGCCGCGAGGATCGCGTGAATAAGGAGTGTTATCGACTGGGTTGTGAACTGAGAAGATGATGACCAAAGTCTTTTCAAGACGGAAGGGATCGATAAATGCTGATTCCGGAACTGGGAGCAACTTCATATCAGATTCGTTAATTGCTTGGAAACCACGGATTGAGGAACCATCGAACATAAGACCATCAGTGAAGACAGCTTCGTCGAAAGATTCAACAGGAACATTGAAATGGTGCTGAATACCTGGAAGATCTGTAAAGCGAACATCAACAAGCTTTACATCTTCCTTCTTGATGTATGCAAAAATTTCTGAAGAGTTCTTAAACATATTGATACTCCAATTGAGGCTGTTTTTCACAGCCAGCTCATCCCAGCAAGCTCATCGTTGAGTACCGCTGATGGAGTGAAGGCTAGTTCTGATGCGTAAAAATGTCATAATCGCAGTGTTACAGCCGTGTTACATCTCGGCCGAGCGACTCATATCTGCTCTTCGGGCGGGTAGTGGATAGGCTTACCGCCATGTATCCACGTGTGAGCCAAGGCCGCCGCATCCTCGGGATAACCATCGATTGGCTCGCCTGTTACGCCATCGCACTGGGCTTCTTTGCTGGTGGTGGCTCGCTCGCCGATCGCGTTCCAGAAGCCCGCTTGCCCGTGCTTCTCTTGCTCTTTGCGGAGTATTCGATTCTCGTCGCCCTTGGGGGATCATCTTTTGGTCATCGCCTCGTTGGTCTGAAAGTAGTGCGCTTCTCAGATGGCGGAGCGGTAACTCCTGTTCAAGCGTTGATTCGAACCGCTCTCTTACTTCCCATCGTTACGGCAATTACATTCGATGAAAATGGCCGCGGAATTAATGAGCGATTTTCAAATACCGTCTTGGTAAAGAGCCGAGCTTAACTTAGCGAATCTTTATACCCTTAGGCATTGGTCCCTTCGGAATAGGTAGCGACATTCCGCCAACAGCCTTAAGGCGCGCACGAACTTCGCGCATCTGGTGAGGTGTGAGCTTCTTTGGAAGTTTGGTCACATGCTTCTGCAATTTACGTAGAGGAACCTGGCCATCGCCATCTCCAACAAAGAGTTCAATAACTGGAACACCTGGTGCGTAACGCTCTGATTTTCTTTTCTCGTCCTGCACCATCTGGCGAACTGCATATCCACCTTCACCGGTAAGTACTATTCCGGCTCGGCCAACGCTGCGGTGGACCATATCTTGTTGCTTATTGACGGCAACTGCAGGAGTTGTTGTCCAGCCTTTCCGGATAGCCATCAAGACGCTTGCTCCTGCGCCAATCTGACCTTCAATAGATGCATACGCTGCAGATCCTGCAACACGGGTAAAGAAGAACATGGTGGCAAGGGCGGCAAGCGGAAGTGTGACAAAGCCACCATAAACCGGGTGGTCAAAGATAAAGCCGAGAGTCACACCGATAACGAGAACGAGAAGAAAGATGGCGGTAAGAGCTGCGCCAATCCATGGCTTTACTGCGTGAGTTACTTTGTAGGCATCACGGAAAGCCTGGAAACGTGGCTTCTTAATCTTGGGTTCTTTTTTCTTTCGCTTGAACATGAGCGCTAGTTTAGGGGAGCGGGCGCAGTTCCACCAAGGCGCACAGGCGCCCAGCGCTGGCCTTCATGTGAATCTGGATACTTTTCTTGGATTTTATGGAGTGAGGCGATCATCGTTTCGCGCAGAAGTTTCTCGCCTGCCTCTACATCTGACTGCTTATCAAAGTAGAGCGGGGCGCCAAAGGCGACTGTAATAGGCACGTTTTTGCGACGAAGGTTTCGCTTCACTTTCTTTGTCCAGATTCGTTGTGAGCCCCAAATTACCGTTGG
This sequence comes from Streptomycetaceae bacterium, assembly GCA_027486075.1. Classification (GTDB taxonomy): domain Bacteria; phylum Actinomycetota; class Actinomycetes; order Nanopelagicales; family Nanopelagicaceae; genus Planktophila. Next base: position 3,486 of record JAIXPU010000005.1, read on the forward strand.
GATAATAGGAACTCCAGCGCCCATTGCTAAGCGAACTGCCCCGGACTTTAACTCCTTGATTTCAAAACTTACTGAGATTGTTCCTTCTGGAAAAATACCGATTATCTCGCCGCCACGTAAGGCGCGAAGAGCTGCTACAAATGAAGCAGACCCATTGGAGCGATCTACGCAGATGTGATGCATTCCGCGCATCAAAGGCCCTGCTAGTTTGTTATCGAAGATCTCTTTCTTGGCCATAAATCTTACGTAACGATTGACTGGGAGAGCTGCAGTACCAACAAGTGCAAAATCCAAATATCCAACATGGTTCATGGCAAGAATCGCGCCGCCTTCGCGTGGTATGTTCTCGTCGCCTTCAAAATCAAATTTCAAACCCAAGTACTTCCAGAACGCCTTAACAGCGCCGATTACTGGGGGATAGACGAGATCAGCCATGAGAGATGCTGGCGCGCTTCTCTTGTGCCTGCTTGTAAAGACGTCCTGCCCGGTATGAGCTACGTACCAGCGGTC
>JAIXPU010000064.1 GCA_027486075.1 Streptomycetaceae bacterium
CAGCCACAAGTTGCCATCCTCGGGCTTGGCGCTGTTGTAAAGCGCCCGATGGTTGTCAAGGGTGAAGATGGTGGAGAAACGATTGCAATTCGTTCAATGGTCTATCTCGGTCTTTCATACGATCACCGCGTTGTCGATGGCGCAGATGCTGCTCGCTTCCTGGTCACTCTCAAAGAGCGCCTCGAAGGCGGAGCATTCGAATCTGATTTGGGTCTCTAAGACAGATGTCTTTGCCACAACGCATCGCCATTACTGGCGCCTCGGGACTTATCGGTACGGCGCTCGTTGGTCACCTCAAGAGTGAAGGTCATACAGTTCAACGTTTTGTACGTCGACCAGTTGTGGCACCAGATGAAATCCAATGGGATCCCAAGACCGGATATGTCGATATCGAAGCCCTTCGCGGCGTAGATGCTGTCATTCATCTTGCTGGTGTCGGAGTTGGTGACAAGCGTTGGAGTAAGAAGTACAAAGCCGAGATTCTAAATTCTCGCCTCTTAGGTACAACTGCAATTGCAAAGGCAGTCACTGAGGTAAAGCCACAGGTGTTTATCTCGGCCAGCGCAATCGGCTGGTATGGCGAATCAGGCAATCGCGCAGTCGTTGAGAGCGATCGCGTCGGAGATGATTTTCTCGCTGCTGTTTGTCGCGAATGGGAAGCTGCCGCTGACTTAGCTCAGGGTGTAAGAACTGTAAAAATTCGTACCGGCTTAGTGCTTGATCCAACCGGCGGCGCACTTGGCAAGATGCTTCCCCTCTTCCGCCTGGGCCTTGGTGGCAAGCTCGGTAACGGTAAGCAGTGGTGGTCTTGGATCACCTTGCACGATGTCATTCGCGCAATCTCATTCCTTCTTGAAAATAAGATCGAAGGACCAGTAAATCTCACCTCACCTAATCCAGTCACCAATCAAGAATTTACTTCAGCGCTTGCTCGTGCGATGCACCGTCCAGCGCTCTTTCCAGCCCCAGCTATAGGCCTCAAGATTGCACTGGGTGGTTTCTCGAGCGAAATTTTGGGCAGCAAGAAAGTTATGCCTCAAGAACTTACCAACGCTGGATTTACTTGGGATTACCCGCACATCACCAATGCGCTAACTGCGCTGATCGAAGAGTAACTCCTCCGCTGCCAAGCGACCTGATAAGAGTGCGCCATTTTGTGAAGGCGCACTTCTGTAATCACCTGCAACATAGATGTTCTTCGCCAGCTTCGCTGAAGTTACGTGTTGAGCCCCTGGCGCAAATATCGGTAGTGATTTAGGTATTTCATACTTAGCAATCAACGACCACTCTGATGACTGCGCTCCCCAAATCAAAGCTAAATGGCGGCGCACCTCAGACTCTGACGCAAATTCGACAGTTGTTGAAGAGAGCAGAGTTTTTCCTGCCGGTGCGTACGTTGGAGCAAGGTTTGAAATCGCAATTGAATTAACCACTGGCCCACGTCTTTGCCCATCGATGAGCAAACTCTTTGAGCGTGTTAAATCCTTTGGTACTTCGTGATACCAGGTCGTACTCGCAGCAAGTTTAGGAACGCTCGTCATATCCAATAGCTGAGCTGCTGTAGTGACATCGGTTGCAACAATGACTGGGCCTGCTAGCTCGTTAAGTGAATTGATATTGCGCCCGAGCTCGATATTTGAAACTCTCTTGGCTAGCGCTGCCGGAAGTTCACCCACACCTTGGGCAGGTACTCCTGGTTTGCCGGACACAAAGGTGCGGATAATCTCCTTGCCATTCACCGCACTCACATGAGCGGGTGAGGTGAGAAAAACTCCTGTCAGAAACGGGCGAAGTACCCTTTGATAGAGATCACCGAGGTTCTGTAACTCGTCCTCAACACTTGAGCCGCTACTGGATTTTGAATACAAATATCGCAGAAAGTTCAGCTTTGAACCGAGCGATCCCGTCTTCGAAGAGAGAGCTGAGAAAAGATATTTTCTAGGATCTCCAAGAACTATTCGAGCCTGCCCTAACGAAACTTCTACCGCCCGGGGCGCTGCAATAAAGCTCACTTCGTTCATAACCTTCAGCCTTTTCAGCTCTGGATACTGTGAGTTAATCAGTTGAAAACCTCGATCGAGAGTGAAGCCATCGATGAGATCGGTTGCTACTCGTCCTCCAACGCGATCGCTGGCCTCAATCACTCGAACCGGGCACCCTGCATCTTGCAAAGTAAGTGCAGCGCTTAACCCGGCAAGTCCTGCACCAATTACTGTTACTTCTTTATCGAGCATTTATTTCTCGAGCTCTATCAATTATCTTGGCAACTGCTAAAACCTCTTCTTGCGAAATGGGCCAGGCAGCGCCATCGGTGAGCGCTGCTTTCACAGCGAGATAGAAGGCTCCATAGTTGCCAGAAACTCCGGTGATCTCTTCCTTTGCATCACCTTTGTAGATAAATGCACGAGATGCTGTAGGCACCTTCCAAGTTCCGCCCTCAGGAAATTCACCCGCCCGCAAAAGAGCTTCTTGCGGATCTAAATCTTCGATAACAAGTGCGCCCTCTGTACCCATTAGTCGAATGCGCGGACCGGGGTTACCGGCGATTGCACTAGCTGAAAGATAGGAATCGACTCCTGAATCGTGCTTTAAAGTCAGAACTACATCATCTTCAGAGTTGCCACGAATACTGCGGATATGTGCGCTACCTAGTTGGGCTGGCCCAAACCAGTCGAGTGCAGTCGAGATTAAGTGGGTCTGGAGATCAAGGAGTAAGCCACCGCCATTTTCAGGGCTCTCATTTTCGCGCCACGACGCTGGATTTAACTGGGGACGAAAACGTTCAAAGCGAGAATCCAATCGGAAAGGTTTACCAATCAATCCCTGAGTAAGCACTCTCTTAATCGTTAGCGCATCGCTATCCCAGATTCTGTTGTAGAAAACTGTGACCGGCACTCCAGCTTTGTCAGCTGCCGTAAAGATTGTCTGCGTCTCAGCCAACGTTCGCGCTGCTGGTTTATCTATGACAACGGGGATGCCAGCGCCGATTGCAGCTAACGCCTGTTCAGCATGGGCTTTATTAGCAGTGGCAATCACAACAAGATCTAACTCTTGGTGCAAAAGATCGGCGAAATTTTCAACGATCTTTACCAGCGGAAAATCTTCTTTCGCTTGACGCGCGCGAGTGGAGTTTGTGGTCAGAATTGCAGCTACTTCAAAGTCAGCACCTTTGAGCAAGGGGCCATGAAATGAACGACCTGCTAGGCCATACCCTGCAATTCCAACGCGCATGTCAGGCTACTTATTCTGTAATTTGGAAGGCCACCAAATCTTTGGACCGATCTCATGCACGAGAGCTGGAACCAAAATGGAGCGGACGATAATGGTGTCGAGAAGCACGCCAAATGCCACAGCGAAACCAAGTTGAGCAAGCGGAACGAGTGGCAAGAGACCTAACACTGCAAAAGTGGCCGCCAACACGATACCTGCAGATGTGATGACAGCACCGGTAACGGTGAGTCCTTTGATGACACCGGCACGAGTACCAATTTTGATTGACTCTTCACGCACTCTTGTCATCAAGAAGATGTTGTAATCGATACCCAATGCAACAAGGAAGATGAAGGCGAAGAGTGGGAACGAGGTATCGCCGCCAGCAAAACCAAAGATGTGATTGAAGACCAGCGCACAGACTCCTAGCGTTGCAAAGTATGAGAGCACCACAGTTCCAAGGAGCAGCGCTGCGCTGAGAATGCTTCGTAGCAGCACGCCAAGAATGATGGTGATAACAAAAAGAATGATGGGAATAATCAACTTGTTATCACGGTCATTAGCCTTTCGAATATCGAAAGAGACCGCACTAGTACCGCCCACAAGAGCCGTTGGGTCGGCCTCCTTGGCCAGTTCACGAATACGAGGAATGTCATTAGAAGCTTCCACGCTATCTGGAGCTTTATCTAGGGTGACATTAAGAATTGCTTTGCCATTAACAACTTTAACTGGAGGCGCTGGTTGGCCAGGTGCTGCAAATCCGTCGAGCGCTGGGACAACAGTTGTTACACCGGGCGCATTCTGAACCGCAGCAGTAACGGCGCCGATTCTATCGACGTTAACAACAATCTGAGTTGGATCTCCTTCTCCCCCTGGGAAGTGAGTGACCAACAACTTCTGTCCAACGACTGATTCAGGATTGGTTGTAAAGGTATCGACAGTTCCAATTCCATCTGCCTTAAGCGTTGTTGAAGTAAAGGCAAAACCAAGGAGTACGACACCAGAAATAACCCACGCCTTTCGGGGATTACGTCCGATTGTGTTTCCCACCTTGGCCCACGTCCCTGAAAGCACATGATCATCACCATCAAATTCAGGGCGACGAGGCCAGAAAATCCAACGTCCAAAAACCAATAGAAATGCTGGTAGCAATGTCAAAATCGTGAACATAGAGCAGACAATGCCAATTGCACCGACAGGTCCGAGCCCTGCTGTATTGGTCAACTGGCTGAAGAGAAGAATCAGCAGCGAGATAGATACAGTGGAACCGGATGCGACGATTGGTTCCCATACGCCTTTGTAAGCCGCGCGCATCGCATCAAAACGATTCTCATGCAGGTGAAGTTCTTCTCGATAGCGCGCTATCAAAAGAAGGGCGTAATCCGTTGCGGCACCGATTACAAGAACTGAGAGGATTCCTTGCGATTGCCCATCCACATCGATGATGTCATTTTTCGCAAGCAAGTAGACGATTCCACCCGCCAGCGTCAAAGCAAAGAGCGCCGATAGAAGTGGAATAATCCATAAAATCGGCGAACGGTAGACAACAATCAAAATTACCGCAACTACCGAAAGTGTTGTGAGAAGAAGAGTCGAATCAATAGAGCCAAAGGCGCCAAAGAGATCGCCGAGCAATCCGCCGGGACCAGTCACGTATGGCGTTAAATTATTTGCCTTTGCAATGGGCGCAATATCTTCACGAATTGCTTCAACAATCGCAGGTAATACCGGTTCATCATTGGGCAAGACTTCGCCAATCGCATTTCCATCTAGTGGAATATTGGCCAAAATCGCCTTGCCATCTTCTGAAGGAAATGCCGAGATTCTCTGACCTGGTGCAACAAAATCTGAAATCTTGGCATCTGTACCTGCAAGGGTTAGCGAGGCAATCTTGTCGAGATGGCCATTAACTGCAGCAAGAGCTGCTGGGGTTGCTGCGCCCTCAAAGAGAACTAAGGTCGGAAAACTAAATGAGTCTTTACCTGAGAAAGTCTGGATTACTTCAGATGCCTGTGTCGCCTCTGCGCCCTTTGGTAAGAATGATGAGTTGTTATTTTCTTGTACTGAAGAGAGCTTGCCAAAGAGAGGCCCGAATACTCCTGTGAGTACAAACCAGAAGATGACCATCAACATGGCTAAGGCATATGGCTTGCGGTGATTGCGAGTAGTGATTGTCGACACGATGCAGAGGCCTTTCGGGCTATAGATTATGCGTAATTCGCTAGAGCCCAAGCCTACCTTTAGGCTGTACCCGTGCCCCTTCTTAGCGCAGCCCAAAATGGAGTTGTTTCACATACTCCGCTTGC
>JAIXPU010000139.1 GCA_027486075.1 Streptomycetaceae bacterium
ACCACGACTAATAGTTAAGACGCGATTGTATTGAACACGGGCTGTGCGATATCTGCATATGTGGCAATCCATGAATAGCCACATTCAGAACACATGACCATGGGACCGAAGTCTTCATTACGTACAATTTCAAGTTCAATTGAGCGACACACGAAGCAGTTCGGAAAATCCAAGATTGATGACATGCTACTTCCCTTCTCTTATAGGTGCTTGTGGGGAAGCGCAATAAGGGTCCCGCATTTGGTTGACAGGTTTCTCGATCAGCTGGTTGCGACTAAATGAATTTCATCTAAATATTCTCTGTGAGTACCGCTTGCCCCCGAGTAAACACCTGCAGCACCTTAATCTCATTTACCTTATCTAGAGGCACTTTCAGTGGGTTCTTATCCAGCACGACAAAGTCTGCGTCCACGCCTACTGTGATAACGCCCTTGTTCCAGAAGTTTGAATAGGCCGCATCTTGAGTGTAATGAACGAGCGAATCTTCAAGTGAGACAGCTTCTTGCGGACTCCATGCTTTCGAACTTCCGGGCGCGCTGCGATGAGTAGGAACGCCAAGTGCTTCCAACGGAGCATGGCTTGTGACAGGCCAATCGCTGCCATAACCAATACGTGCCCCACTTCTTTGTAGTGAAGCTAGTTGATACTGCTGGTTGTTGCGCTTGGTTCCGATTCGAGGCTCAATCAGTTCTGCATTCATGGGATCTAGGTACGTCCAAAGCGGTTGAATATTTGCAATGACGCCAAGGGACGCAAATCGTGGCAGATCATCAGGATGAATCAACTGCGCATGTGCAATGACAGCTCTGCGATCCCAGTGGGGATTTATTTTTGTCACCGCTTCAATCGCATTCAACGCTTGACGTATGGCCGCATCTCCAATGGCATGGGCGTGAATTTGAAAACCGAGCGCATCAAAGTGAACCATGGCATCGATGAGTTCATCTTCGGACCAGATCAGTAGGCCCGTTGATTGCGGATCATGAAGATATGGCTCTAGGAGCGCTGCAGTACCTGCCGAGAGCGCACCATCGCAGATAAATTTGATTGTCTTTGCAGTTAAATGCGAGCTACTTGGCAGACCTTCAATCTCGCTGCGGAAAGATACAAAATCCTTGCTGTAGCTGCGCCAGGTATCTGGTTGTGCCAAGAAGAAGAGATTGGTGTCGATCGTAAGTACGCCGCTTTTATCAGCTGCGATATATGCCTCAGGCATTCCTGGTTCAACCCATGCATCGGTTGTGCTTGTGACGCCGGCTTCAAGATAGCGCTGACAAGCCCAGCCAATCGCTGCCACATCATCGCTTAAGGTTCGCTTAGGTGCTGCAGCTAAAACTAAATCTATGGCAGATGGTTCGCGCAGCGTTCCTTTCGGTGAACCATCGCTATAGCGAGCAATAGTTCCTCCATCTGGATCAACGATTGCTGCTGTAATTCCTGCAATCTCTAACGCCTTTGAGTTGACCCAGATTGTGTGGTGATCAACTGCGTGAAGCACAATCGGAATATCTCGGGAAGCTTCATCAAGGGAAGCTGCCTCAAAATCTCCACCAGCAACAACTGATGCTTCGTAAGCCCCGCCAATTACCCAGGTGGCGCTTGGATTACTTGCGATATAGGCGCGAACTGCGGCAACAATTTCGGCAACGCTCTGCAGCCCATTTACGTTGGGGCCTTGACCTTCGCGACCGGCAAAGAGTGGATGTGCATGTGCATCAATGAAGCCAGGTGCAAGAAACTTTCCTGTTAAATCAAGGACCTCATCACCGCTTGCTTGCAGCGCATCGCTGCCAAGTGCAATTACTTTGCCTGATTCAACTAAGACTGCGTCTGTGTAGGTAGCGCGCCCACACCAGATTTCACCGCCGGTAAAGAGAGTCTTCATGGCGGCTTATGAGTTGAATTTTGATTGGGTGAGATCGAGCCCTTTTTCAATCAGGAATTCAACGCAATCAGCGCCACGATCGATGAACTCTGCTAAATCTTTCTTCTCTTCTTTGCTAAATTGCTTTAGGACAAAATCGCCTGGATCTTGTTGCCCCATAGGACGACCAATACCAAGTCGCACGCGGAAGTAATCAGCTGTTCCAAAAGATGAGGTCAGCGATTTCAAACCATTATGGCCATTATCTCCACCAGCAACCTTTGCTCGAATAGCTGCGTAGGGAATATCTAACTCATCATGTAAAACAATGATGTTGGCTGGTTCAACAGAGTAGAAAGATGCCAGCGCTTTGATTGGGCCACCAGATTCATTCATATAACTCTTTGATTGAGCCAGAATGATTGAATGTGCATCAACGCCAACACCCAATTTGTAGGCTGCGATATCGGTGCGTGATTTATGTGCAGAGAGCTTCACGTTGTGACGTTTTGCTAGATGGTCGATAACCATCTGACCCACATTGTGACGGGTGGCAGCGTATTCATCCCCGGGATTACCGAGACCCACTACCAACCACGTCATAAGTGAAAGGGTAAAGGTTGTTAGTCCTTCTTCTCAGCATCTGCTGCAGGTGCCGCAGCTGCATCAGCAGCAGGGGCTGCAACAGCAACTTCTTCAACCACAGTTGAGCGCTCTGAAAGGTGAACGATGATTGTGTTCGCTGGGCTGACAAGAGATGTGCCTGCAGGAAGAACAACATCTGAAGCGTGCTTCGATGTTCCAGCAGCCATTCCTTCAATGTCAAGAACAAGGAACTTAGGAATCGAAGTAGCTTCCGCTTCGATTTCAATTGTGTTGTGCTGTGTCTCAAGAATTCCGTCTGGATCGTGCTTTCCTTCAAGGTGAACAGGAACAGCAACAGTTACCTTCTCGCCGCGACGGACAAGTACGAGGTCGATGTGCTCAAGGATCTGCTTAAGTGGATGGCGAACTACAGACTTTGGAAGTGTGAGCTCTGTCTTTCCATCAATATCAATATTGAGAAGAACGTTTGACTCTTTTAGAGCAACACCGAGTTCGCGTGCTGGAAGAGTGATGTGAAGTGGCTTCTCGCCATGTCCGTAGATAACAGCAGGAACCAAACCTGCAACGCGCGCACGACGTGAAGCACCCTTACCGAATTCAGTACGTGTGACGCCCTTGATTGATACTTCTGCCATTGTGATGCTCCTTCGTTGCTGTTATCGAACTTCTTCGTGTTGCGAAGTTCCAGCAGGAGTTGATACCTACGCCGTCGATCACGGATAAATTTCACCCTCGCCGGAACGAGGTGAAGGTTAGCGTGGTTTAGCTATGTCCGTCAAAAAGGCTGGTTACTGAGCCATCTTCGAAGACTTCGCGGATGGCGCGAGCCAAGAGCGGGGCAATCGATAGAACGGTCAATTTATCGAACTTCTGGTCTTCAGATAGAGGCAGTGAATCAGTGACAACGATTTCGACAGCTCTTGAATCGCGCAGCCTTTCAACGGCAGGCCCTGAGAAGACCGCGTGGGTTGCCGCAATAATCACATCTTTTGCTCCAGCGTCGAAGAGCGCCTCAACTGCTTTAGTAATAGTTCCAGCGGTATCGATCATGTCATCGATAACAACACAGGTGCGACCTTCTACTTCACCAACTACCTTGCCGACAACGGCTTCGTTGGGAACCAATGGATCGCGGGTCTTATGGATAAATGCAATCGGGCAACCACCAAGAAGTTCTGACCAACGTTCTGCAACTCGCACGCGACCAGAGTCTGGCGAGACAATGGTGAGTTTAGAGCGGTCAACTTTGCTGCCAACGTAATTGGCCAACATTGGAAGTGCGAAGAGATGATCTACTGGACCATCAAAGAAACC
>JAIXPU010000122.1 GCA_027486075.1 Streptomycetaceae bacterium
TCTTTAATGGCGGCAACGTATGCGCATTAGCAGCGGTAATCAAAGACCGCCACGAACTAATTTTTATCGCAATTACTACTACTTAACGATGGGTGCATGTGGTGCGCTGACATCAATTCGTCGAATATTTTTATTTTCTGGAAGCGCTAAAAGTGCATCAATTACTTGTGATTTCAATTCATTCTCTTCATCTGGACCCCAGAGGATCTGCAATTGCTTCTGCTCACGCATCACCTTCAGCGAGAAGTTTGATTCGTTATAGGCAGCAAGGCTCAGTACATCGTCTCGAATCGACTCTGGAAGGTTTTGAAAGAGATTGATTGCGACCAGCCCTAGCTCTGGGGTCGAGGCCGAGACTCGAGGTAGTTCTGCACCGCTAAAGCCCGGCAACTCGAAGACCTTTCCAGATGCATCAAGGACCTGGCTATTGAAGTAGGCAGTTGGTGTACGAGGCGTGATATCGACCAACACCTCACCTGTAATCCAATTGCGAGAAATCTCAGCGCTTTCCACCCAATCTATATCTGAGATTCGATGAGAAATGGCGCGTGGTTCTACTCGAGCCAACTTATCTCCGGTGCGCAGATCGGCAGCCTTTGAAATAGTTTCTTTGCTTGCAGCCGTAGGTGCGCCATTGATCGTGATTGATGAAACGGTCAAGATATTTGACCAAGCAAGTAAGTAGGTAAGGCCGGCGAAGAGCGCCACTAAAAGAGCGGCGACTATTGGAAACTTCTTTACTCTACGCAAAGCGACGTTGCAGCCCTTCGGCGATAATCGGGGCAAGTGAATTCACATCGCCTGCGCCGAGGGTAATAATCACATCACCTGGTTGTGCCATTTCAATGATTCGGTCAGAGGCCTGAACAAAGTTAGGCAGATAATGTCCGCGCTCCATCTTGGCAGCGATGAGTTCAGATGTAACACCGTGAATAGGTTTTTCACTTGCTGCATAGATTTCAAGGAGAGTGACATCATCGGCTAGATCTAAAGATGTGGCGAAACCATCGAGGAATGCTTGAGTGCGTGAATAGCGATGAGGTTGGAAGATCACTAATACGCGACCATCGCCGGCATAGCGACGAGCTGCTTCTAAAGTAACTCGTATCTCCGTTGGGTGATGTCCATAGTCATCAATAATTCGAATTCCATGCTCTGTAGCTTTCAGTTCAAAGCGACGTCCAGCTCCGCGAAAGTTGTGGAGGCCATCCAAGAGTTGGTGTACAGGTAATTGCAGCGCCATACCCATAGCAAGGCAGCCGGCTGCGTTAAGGAGATTATGGTGACCAGGAACTTGTAGCTCTAGGGTGCCTACAGCTCTGCCCTTCCACATCACGCGCGCAGTTGAACCCATCGCTTTCAGTGCAATCTGATCGAGGGCGAGATCAACACCATCGGAAGTTCCATACGAGATAGGTGTGCAGGATAGGCGCGATTCACCAAGTCGCTTGGAGCCAGCATCATCGGCGCAGTAGACCAAGAAACCATCGGGTGAGATAGTCGCTGCAAATGAATCAAAGACTTTTGTAACTGCCTCAGGTGTATGAAAGAAATCAACGTGGTCATGTTCAATATTGGTGACAATTGCTGCAAGTGGTTGGTATTCCACAAAAGAACCATCTGATTCATCTGCCTCAGCTACAAAGAAATCTCCGGTACCGCGATGTGCATTGGAACCTGAAGCAGTCAACGTTCCACCAATTGCAAAAGAAGGATCTACTCCGCAGGCCTGCAACGCCACCGTCATCATGGAAGAAGTTGTTGTCTTGCCATGGGTTCCGGCAACGGCGATGCTGCGAGATCCCCTCATGAGAAGGGCAAGCGCTTGGGCGCGAGTCAGAATCGGAATCGAACGTTCGACTGCATATGCCATCTCTGGATTAGTTGCAGAAATGGCAGTGGAGTAAATGACAACATCTGCACCTTCGACATTTGCCGCCTCATGTGTTGCTGACACCTTGGCGCCCAGCGCTGTTAAGGCAGTCAGTACTGATGAATCTTTCGCGTCGGAACCGCTTACGCTTATTCCGTCAGAGAGTGCGATGCGCGCAAGGCCGCTCATGCCAGATCCGCCAATTCCTATGAAGTGGATTCTCTTGCCTTGCAAGGTCTGCACTTACTTACCTCCAGAGAGCGCGTAATCCATCAACGCCACAATCTTAGTTGTTGCTTCAATATCGATAGTTGAACCAGAAATCGGAGCAGCGCTGCTCTGCGCAAGGAGGCGACGCAGATTCTGATTCATCCACTCTGCGGAAAATCGCGCTTGCGGCAGAATTTCTGCTCGTCCTTGTGAAACAAGTGAGGCGGCGTTGAGATTCTGTTCTCCATTACCGATGGGAAGAGGAATAAAGAGCGCATATCTACCTAAGGTATTCACTTCGGCGCAGGTGACCGCTCCACTTCGAGCAATGATGAGATCGGCCGCTAAATATGCCGTTGCCATATCGGAGATGTAGTTAACGGCCCTATATCCACTATCTGATTCCGGAAGAGCGTTACGGGCGCCTACTCCATGGAGGATGTTTACACCCATATCGTTGAGTGCTTGCCGAGAATGGGTGATGACTTCATTGATTGCAGCAGACCCCTGAGAGCCGCCAAAGATAAAGACCAACGGTGCTTGCTGATCAAAACCAAGGGCCGCTTTAGCAGCCTGTCGAGCACCACTCCAATTGCTTTGAGCGCTCTCGTAAGCGCTAGCAATATTCTCTTTCAGCGGCAGTCCAGTAAGAAGTGATTTCTTGAGGGATCCACTCTCAACAGGATGAGCGACGGCGGTGTAGCGACTAAAGAGTGCGCCTAAGCGATTTGCCAACCCTGGTCTGGCATTTGCTTCATGAATCACAAAGGGTGTTCGCGTAAGAGCGGCAGCTAAATATGCAGGCGCTGAGACATATCCCCCAAAACCAATGACCAGGTCTGCGCCCTTTATCGCTTTCATGGATTGAGAAATTGCGCCACCGAGAGTGAATGGCAGAGTTAACAACTTCACTGAAACGCGACGTGGCACAGTGACTTTCGGAATAAGTGTGAGGGCAAATCCGGCGGCCGGAACAAGGGAAGTTTCAAGCCCTGCCTTTGTGCCAAGAAAAGTTACGTGCGAATCAGGATGGGCCAATTGCCAACGCCGCGCAACTGCGAGAGCAGGTTCGATATGTCCTGCTGTACCGCCGCCGGCAACGATGATGCGGTTCATGCGCCTTTTCGCTTCACAATCTCTTTACGTACTTCAGGATCACGTAGCGCAGCCCCTGCCACAAAACCAATTGCGCATAGGGATGCAACGAGTGCAGACCCTCCGTATGAGACAAGAGGAAGCGTTACGCCAACTACTGGCAAGGTGCTCGTTGCAGATCCAATATTGAGAAATGATTGCGCCATAAACCAACAAGCGATTCCTGCACACGCGTAGCGAATCATTGGCTCTTTGGCGCGAAGTGCGATGCGGAAGATGGAATAGATGAGTGTTCCTAAGAGAGCGAGAACTGCGAGCGTTCCGACTAAGCCAAGTTCTTCACCGATGACAGAGAAGATGAAGTCTGTATGCGCATCAGGGAGATTTCCCCACTTCTGCCTACTGCCACCGAGACCAACTCCAAAGAGTCCGCCGGTTGCCAGACCGAGCAAGCTATGAGCCGGTTGCCATCCAGCAAGTTTGTAATCCTCAGGTGCAAATGGGTTAAGGAATACTAAGAATCTCTGGGCGCGGTAATCCGATGTTGCAATGAGGAAAGCTAACGCGAGGGCGGCTGCAGCTGTAGCCCAGCCAAGAATGCGTAATTTGATGCCGGAGACAAAGAGCATGCCTGCCAAGATTGCTGCGATTACTGATGTCGTTCCAAGATCGCGTCCTGCCATAACCAGAACCATGACAATCAGGAAGCCTGGTGCAAGTAGGGCGAAGACATTGACGTTAAATCTTCCAGCGCCCTCTTTTCTCGCCAATAGTCGGCTCGCCCAGAGGATCATCAGAAATTTTGCAAATTCACTTGGTTGGATATCGATAACTCTCAGGTCAATCCAGTTGGTATTTCCCTTAACAGTCTTTCCGACCCCTGGAATCAGAAGAATACTGAGAGAAATTAATGAGATGGTGAAGGCAAAGCGCGCTAACAGGTTCCACTGTGCAACCGTGACTTTAGTTAAGTATGCAGCGATAGGCAGAGAGACTACGACGAAGAGCAATTGGCGCAGGAAGATTGAGGTAGCGCTCCCCTTTGTATCAATGGCATGAATCGTTGAAGCCGAGAAGACCATAACCACACCTAGAAATGTGAGCGCAGCAGCGCTTGCTAAGAGCATGTAGAAGTGATTCACCGGTTGCGCTAAGAACTTCTTCTGAACTTTAGTTGCCATCTCGCACTACCTTTTCGACTGCGCTCTTAAATCTATCTCCGCGGTCGGAGTAAGAGAGAAATTGATCCATCGAAGCGCACGCTGGGGCGAGTAAGACAGTGTCGCCTGAAACAGCTTTAGCTTTTGCAGTACGGATAACGGTCTCCATTAAGGAATTATCTCCGCCACCTTTGGAATATCCGGCAGGTGAGTCGATGAGTTCTACTTGAATATGTGGAGCGCGCTCTCGCAGCGCATCTGCAATGAGAGCGCGATCTTCGCCGATCAAAATGGCGACACGCACGCGCGCCTTCACGCGCTCAATGAGCTCTCCCATCTCGGCACCTTTCGCCAATCCACCAGCTACCCAGATGACTGAGAGAGCGGACATGATGGAGGCGCTAGCAGCATGTGGATTGGTCGCTTTGGAATCATCTATCCAGGTAACTCCATCACTTTCATAAACCTTTTCAATGCGATGTCGACCGGGCGTAAATGTGGAGATCGCAGAACGGAGCGCTTCATGAGTAACACCTGCGGTAAGCGCTAGGCCTGATGCGGCAAGTGCATTGGAGACGCTGTGAGGAACTGTGGGCTTTACCTCTGCGAGTTCGGCAATCATCGCTGCCTCATTCGCGTCAGCAACAAAGGCGCGATCTACTAAAAGTTCTTCGACTATTCCGATTTCGCCTGGACCTGGAGTATCAAGTGAGAAGAAGACTTTCTGGCCTTGCCAATGTGCAACGCGCGTAACAATTTCGCCATCTTCACCATTAAGAATTGCAGTGGTGGCTCTATCAAGGATTGAAAGCTTGGCACCTGCGTACGCATCAAAGTTGCCATGCCAATCGATATGGTCTTGGGCAATATTGAGAATTGCCGCGGCGATAAATGAAGCGTCTTCCATCCAATGAAGTTGGAAGGAAGAAAGTTCGAGAACTAAGACTTGATAATCTTCAAGAGATTCCACAGATTCGATAACTGTTGTTCCCACATTGCCGCAAGCGATTGCGCTTACTCCCCCGGCTTGCAACATCGCAGCCGTGAGTTCGACCGTTGAGGTCTTGCCATTTGTGCCAGTAAGGCTGATCCACTTCTGTGCTGGTTTCTTCACGCTCCAGGCATAATCAATTTCATTGATAAGCGGAACTTTTGCTGCGCGCGCAGCTTGAATTACAGGGTGGTTATCTCTCCAACCTGGCGAAATCAGGAGGCGATCAAAGTTGGTGATTGTGATGGAATCTGGATGCACAACGGGAAACTCATCAGTTGAACCTTTATTCTCATCGATTAACGTAACTTCAACGCCACGTTTGGTAAGGCTGCGCGCAACTGCTAACCCGGTTACACCTGCACCAGCAACGCAGATTCGTAATCCATTGAGGTTCTTATAAAGTTCTTGTGCCATGAGGGTTCTAACTTGCAACCCAATCGGTATAGAAGAGACCAAGTCCAAGCGCTACACAGAGACCTGCGATGATCCAGAAACGAAGAACAATGGTGACCTCACCCCAACCCAATAGCTCAAAGTGATGTTGTAGCGGCGCCATCTTGAAGAGGCGCTTTCCTCCAGTTAAGCGGAAGTAGATGACCTGCAACGCTACTGAGAGAGTGATGATGACAAAGAGGCCGCCGAGTGGGATTAAGAGGAGTTCAACGCGTAACGAAGCTGCAAGTCCTGCAAGTGCACCACCGAGCGCAAGCGAGCCGGTATCTCCCATAAAAATCTTTGCAGGAGATGCATTCCACCAAAGGAAACCAGTACATGAACCAGCAAATGCTGCTGCGAGTACCGCCAAGTCGAGTGGATCTCTCACGTTGTAACAATTAGGTGAAACGCTCACTGCGCAACTCTGACCAAATTCCCAAACACCAATCAAGATAAAGGCAAGGAATGTCATGACAGATGCGCCTGTTGCTAATCCATCAAGCCCATCAGTGAGGTTTACGCCATTACTTGTCGCGGTGACCATAAAGGCAATCCAGATAATGACAAGAACCACTCCGAGATTGATTCCGGTGTCACGAACAGTGGAGAGATTCTGTGAAATTGGAGAAAGGCCATCGGCATCTGGAAATTGCAGACCTAGGTATCCAAAAGTTGAGGCGAAGAAGACTTGTCCAAAAATCTTCTGCTTACCGCTAATGCCTCGTGAATTCTGACGAGAAACCTTGAGGTAATCATCGAGAAATCCAACGAAGCCAAGTCCGAGTACGAGTCCAATAATGAGGAGCGCAGATACAGTCACAGCTGTCTGCGTGAGAAGATGCGCTAGGAAGTAAGCGAAGATGGTCGCAAAGATAATGATGATGCCACCCATAGTTGGGGTACCGCGTTTTGTGTGATGTGTAGAAGGTCCATCATCACGAATAAATTGTCCATAACCGCGACGGGCAAGAACTTTGATCAGCGCGGGGGTTCCGAAGAGTGAGAAGATTAGAGCAAGCGCTCCTGCAATAAGGATTAGCCTCATTCTGTCTCTGCCATTCCTTGGATACCTTCTGACCAAGCCTGCGTAATCATCTCTGCCAACTCTTCTAACTTCTCAGAGCGCGATGCCTTTACCAGCACGACATCTCCTTTATTCATACTTGCCACCATTGTGGCGGCCTGCTCTTTACTCAAAAATGTATGCACTGTCGTTGCGCTCTGCGCCGGAATGGCTTGCCCATATTCAGGGGCCGCAACACATACGAGGTGATCAATTCCAAGTTCTGAGGCAAGGGTGCCAATAGCGGCATGGTCTTGGTCTGATGACTCGCCGAGTTCATGCATTTTTCCGAGAAATGCCCATGCTTCACCGCCGCGCTCTTGCGCAAAATGGACGAGTGTCTGTAACGCTGCAGATGTCGCCTCGGGGCTTGCGTTGTATGAATCATTGATAAGAACAAGTGAGTTCAATTCAGAAATCTCCATGCGCCATTTAGCCGAAGATTCAGCTGTTGAAAGTCCGCCCGCAATTTGATCGAGGGTCAGCCCCAAAACCGAAGCGACAGCTGCGACTGCGAGAGCGTTAGCCACTTGATGTAGCCCGACAATACGAAGCCCCACCGCGGTACGACCCTCTGGCGTCACTAGATCAAAGTGGGCGCGACCTTCGCGAATTTCGATATCAGTTGCGCGAATTTCGCAGCCACTGCTCTCTCCAAAAGTGACAATACGACCCTTGTGAAGAGCCGACATCTTGGGAGTGAATTCGTCGTACTGACCCAAGATTGCAACTGCTGTCGGTTGCAAAGTTGAGATGAGCTCTGACTTTGTTTCAGCGATAGCTGCTTGTGAACCAAACTCTCCTACGTGAGCTGTTCCCACACGTAGGACTACGCCAACGTCCGGAACCGCAATTCTGCAGAGATGTGCAATATCGCCTTTATGGCGTGCGCCCATCTCGACGATGCAGAAACGAGTCTTCTCATCACATTGCAGCAAAGATAGCGGCGCACCGATTTCGTTATTGTAATTTCCGTGTGGCGCCACTGTGGGAGCAACTGTTGAAAGCACGGAGGCGAGCAGTTCCTTCGTTGTTGTCTTTCCTTGCGAACCGGTAATTCCAATAACAGTAAGGCCTGATAGGCGGCTACGCACTTCGTGTGCCAACAGACCAAGGGCTTCAATGGTGCTCTTCACCAACACATGAGGACCAGCTACAGTGCGTTCAGCCAAGGTGAGGACCGCACCATGAGATTGCGCATCTGAAACGAAGTCATGGCCATCTACTCTCTCGCCCTGGATGGCGATAAAGAGCGAGCCTTTCGTTGCAGAGCGAGAATCAATGACCGGGTTTGCCGAGACAACTACATCTTCTCCATGAA
>JAIXPU010000027.1 GCA_027486075.1 Streptomycetaceae bacterium
GCCACATGCAATACATCATGTGGGTGGCTCTCTTGTAAGCCAGCTGCAGTAATTTGAATGAGGCGACCTTCGCGTCGTAGCGTTTCAATATCAGGGGCGCCGGCATATCCCATACCGCTACGCAGACCACCAACGAGTTGGTGCACAACTTCAGCAACTGGGCCACGGTAGGCAACTTTTCCTTCAATACCTTCGGGAACTAATTTATCTTCTGAGAGAACATCATCTTGCATATAGCGATCTTTTGAATAAGACTTCTTTTCGCCGCGTGATTGCATCGCGCCAAGTGAACCCATTCCGCGATATGCCTTGTACTTACGGCCATCAATTTCAACGAGTTCGCCCGGAGATTCTTCGCAACCGGCTAAAAGAGAACCAAGCATTACTGAGTGCGCGCCTGCAACAATTGCCTTGACGATATCACCCGAATATTGCAACCCACCATCTGCGATGAGTGGGATACCAGCTTTGTTACACGCCTTAGAAGCTTCCATGATTGCAGTTACTTGAGGAACTCCAACGCCTGCAACAACGCGCGTTGTGCAGATGGATCCAGGACCCACGCCAACTTTGACGGCATCGGCGCCTGCATTGATAAGCGCTTGTGCACCCGCGCGAGTTGCGACATTGCCACCAATTACTTCAGTTGTTGGCGAGTACTGCTTAATTCGTGCAATCGCTTCGAGGACTGCGCGGTGATGTCCATGTGCTGTATCTACGACAACAACATCCACACCTGCGTCAATCAA
The DNA here is from genome assembly GCA_027486075.1 of Streptomycetaceae bacterium. Classification (GTDB taxonomy): domain Bacteria; phylum Actinomycetota; class Actinomycetes; order Nanopelagicales; family Nanopelagicaceae; genus Planktophila. The sequence continues at coordinate 750 of JAIXPU010000027.1, forward strand.
GGCTTGGGCGCGTGCAAATCCATCGTCGCCAACGCCTACTGCAGCTCCGGCCAGCCCAACGTTCTTAACCAACTTCACGTGAGTAACTTGTTCATCGATAGGCAGGTTGCGGTGAATGATTCCAATGCCACCGGCCTTTGCCATAGCGATCGCCATGGTTGATTCGGTAACGGTATCCATAGCCGATGAGATGACTGGAACAGCAAGCGTGATGTTGCGGGTTAAGCGTGTAGAGGTATCTACCTCTGAAGGAACGACATCGGATGCATCTGGCAGAAGAAGCACATCGTCATATGTCAGGCCGAGGAGCGCGACCTTCTCAGAATCGATCATCGCTAGCGCTCCTTCTAGTCAGCAAGTGCGCAGTCTACCTGCTCAATTAGGCGCCTAGCGCCTGCGCAATTTCCTCACAGGCATGCTCAAGACCCTCAGCCTTGATGACGCCATCGCATGCAATTGCATCCCACCCTGGGCCACCCACAACAACTCGAGGAGCCGGGCGAATCGATGGGATTTCTCGCCAGTACTTCTCTTCAGCATTTTTTGCTAACTGCGCCCATAAGAAAATTGCAGGGGGCGCACATCGTGAAACCATTGCAGAGAGCGCAGTTATGGGGGTGCGTGCACCCAATACATACGTTTGGATATTTCTTTCACAGAGCGCAGCAGCCAGTGCATAAATCGGAAGCGAATGGAGCTCTTCCCCGACAGCAGCTAAGAGAACAGGGCGAGAGTTGACTGGCTTCTTTAATTCAACCACTCGGTTGTTCATGGTTCGGGTGAGAATTTCAGAGAAGAGGTGCTCTACCTCAATCCCCTTCTGCTCGGTCTCCCAGTCCTCACCAATCAAAAAGAGCGTTGGCACAATGACATCAGCCCAGGCACCCTCAACGCCGTATTCACTTATTTCGTGGGCAAGGGTCTCTTCCACAAATTGACGATCAAAACTCTGCAACGCCTTATAAATCGCGTCAACAACATCTTCGCGAACTTCAATATCTTTAACAATCTTTGCTAACTTCACTTGGCCTTTAAATTCACGGGCTTGCTCTGCAGCATCGGCTGGAGCAACACCTGCAACAATGAGACGGCGCATCATTGTTAACTTTGCTAAATCACTTGGGCAGTATCTGCGGTGTTCGCCTTCAATATGTTCGGAAGGTCCGAGGCCATAACGTCGATCCCATGTTCGTAGGGTCGCCGGAGCCACACCGATGCGGCGGGCTACTGCGGCCACCGTCAGCTTCTCTTCAACTTCACCCGAAGGTCTAGAAGGCATGGCGCAATACTCCCCGCTAGTGGGGCAACTCACCACCTGAAAATCGGACATATCGCCCGTTGAACAACTTTTGGCGCGTTAGATGCTTGAACAACCTATGAATCGGTTGTACCTTATGCTCAAGAACGACAAAGGAGATGAGCTATGGCTGAACTATCACGTCTACCGCAACCAATCGCAGAGGTTTGGGAGTGGCAGTATGAAGGTGCCTGCCGCGATAAAGAGCCTGAAATGTTCTTCCATCCTGATGGAGAGCGTGGGCCACGTCGCCGCAATCGCGAGAATGCTGCCAAGGCTGTCTGCGCGAGCTGCCCTGTTATCAACGCTTGTCGCGATCATGCCCTTGCCGTGCAGGAGCCATATGGAATCTGGGGCGGGCTTTCAGAAGATGATCGCTTAGCGATTCTTTCCCGTCGTGGAATTCCAGTGATTTCACACGCATCGTAATTTTTCTACACCCCTTCAAAAGAAAATCCCCCGTGGGCAACCACGGGGGATTTTCTTCTTCTACTACTTAGTGTGAGTGTCCACCAGGTCCATGTGAATGGCCGTGGCCACCTGCTGCTGGCTCTTCATTTGCTGGGCGCTCAAAGACAACAGCTTCTGTTGTAATGAACATGGCTGCAATTGAGGCAGCGTTAGCAAGTGCTGAACGAGTCACCTTTACTGGATCGATAACGCCATCTTTTGCAAGATCGCCGTAGACATCAGTTGCAGCGTTGAAGCCTTCATTGGCCTTGAGCGCGCGAACCTTTGAAACTACTACGTAGCCTTCAAGGCCAGCGTTTTCAGCAATCCAACGAAGTGGCTCGTCGCAAGCCTTGCGAACGAGCGCAACGCCTACAGCCTTATCGCCAGTGAAGCCGAGGTTATCCTTAAGAGCATCAGCTGCATGCACTAGGGCTGCGCCTCCACCAATAACGATTCCTTCTTCAACTGCTGCGCGAGTCGCAGAGATAGCATCTTCAAGACGGTGCTTCTTCTCCTTGAGCTCGACTTCAGTATGTGCTCCGACCTTGATAACGCAGACGCCACCAGCGAGCTTTGCAACGCGCTCTTGTAGCTTTTCGCGATCCCAATCAGAATCAGATGTTGCGATTTCGTTGCGAAGTTCAGTCACGCGGCTAGCAACGCGGGCCTTATCGCCAGCGCCATCCACGATTGTGGTTGCATCCTTGGTGATAACGATGCGACGAGCGCGACCGAGATCTTCAAGAGTTGCAGCATCGAGCTTCATTCCAACTTCTGATGAGATGACGGTTCCGCCGGTAAGGATTGCCATATCTTCGAGCATCGCCTTGCGACGATCACCAAAGCCGGGTGCCTTTACTGCAGCCGATGTAAATACTCCGCGCATGCGGTTTACGACGAGAGTTGAAAGCGCTTCGCCTTCAACATCTTCAGCGATGATAAGAAGTGGCTTTCCAGCCTGTGAAACCTTCTCAAGGATTGGCAAGAGTTCAGCGAGCGCTGAGATCTTTCCGGATGAGATGAGCACGAAAGCATCATCAAGGACTGACTCCATGCGATCTTGGTCTGTGACGAAGTATGGAGAGATGTAGCCCTTATCGAATTGCATACCCTCTGTGAACTCGAGTTCGAGCGCAGTAGTTGATGCTTCTTCAACAGTGATGACGCCATCTTTGCCGACCTTATCCATCGCTTCTGCAATCAGGTCACCGATTGCGCGGTCCTGAGCAGAAATGGTGGCAACGTCTGCGATCTGTGCCTTGTCTTTAACGACAGTTGCATTTTCGCGGAGGCGGTTTGAGACAGCTTCAACAGCTGCTTCGATACCAATCTTGAGATCCATTGGCTGTGCGCCGGCAGCAAGGTTACGAAGACCTTCCTTGACCATCGCTTGAGCCAGAACTGTTGCAGTTGTAGTTCCATCACCAGCGACATCGTTGGTCTTGGTAGCTACTTCCTTAACAAGCTGTGCGCCCATATTTTCAACAGGATCAGAGAGTTCAATCTCTTTTGCAATGGTCACACCATCGTTAGTGATCGTTGGTGCACCAAATGACTTTGCGATAACGACGTTACGTCCCTTAGGACCGAGCGTTACTTTGACGGTGTCAGCGAGCTGGTTGACCCCGCGTTCCATTGCGCGACGAGCGTGCTCGTCGAATTCCAACATCTTGCCCATGGACTACTTCTCGATAATCGCGAGAATGTCGCGAGCAGATAGGACGAGGTACTCCTCGTTGTTGTACTTAACTTCAGTTCCGCCGTACTTGCTGTAGAGAACGACATCGCCGACCTTTACATCCATTGGTACGCGAGCGCCGTCATCAAAACGACCTGGGCCTACGGCAACAACTGTGCCTTCCTGTGGCTTCTCTTTCGCTGTATCTGGGATTACAAGACCGGATGCTGTTGTTGTCTCGGCCTCATTTGCCTTTACAACGATGCGATCTTCGAGCGGCTTAATGGCTACTGCCATGGTTGTACTCCTTTAGCTATTTTTACGTTAAGGGTCTATCCACTTTGGGGGCTGCATTTAGCAGTGTCGACCCTAGAGTGCTAACGCCAAGCCTATGCGGGCTTATTCCCACGCACAAATTGAAGCCAGGCAA
>JAIXPU010000136.1 GCA_027486075.1 Streptomycetaceae bacterium
AGAGCCTTAAGCGCTGAAATACGAACGATTGGAGTGTCATCGCCTGGGAACTCGTACTTAGATAGAAGTTCACGAACTTCCATTTCAACGAGTTCAAGAATTTCTTCGTCATCAACCATGTCTGACTTGTTAAGAGCCACAACGATTGATGGAACGCCAACCTGACGAGCAAGGAGAACGTGCTCCTTGGTCTGTGGCATTGGACCGTCTGTTGCTGCAACGACGAGGATTGCTCCGTCCATCTGTGCAGCACCAGTGATCATGTTCTTGATGTAGTCAGCGTGGCCTGGGCAGTCAACGTGTGCATAGTGACGCTTCTCTGTCTGGTACTCGATGTGAGCGATAGAGATTGTGATACCGCGCTGGCGCTCTTCTGGAGCCTTATCGATCTGATCAAAAGGTGTGAATGGGTTTACATCTGGATACTTGTCGTGCAACACCTTTGAGATCGCAGCAGTAAGTGTTGTCTTACCGTGGTCAATGTGGCCGATGGTACCGATGTTAACGTGCGGCTTATTACGCTCGAACTTGGCTTTTGCCATTTTGGTTCCTCTTTCGTTTCCTAGTGCTTAGTTATTAGGGGTTGTGCTTTTTGATTTATTAGGGTTATTCGCCGCGAACTTTCGCAATGATTTCCTTTGCGACGTTGCCTGGAACTTCGGCATAGCTGTCGAATTCCATGCTGTAGCTCGCGCGACCTTGTGTTCTGGAGCGGAGATCTCCGACATAGCCGAACATCTCTGACAACGGAACTAGCGCCCTAACAACGCGGGCACCTGACCGCTCATCCATGGCCTGAATTTGGCCACGACGACTGTTGAGATCGCCGATGACATCACCCATGAAGTCTTCAGGGGTAACAACTTCGACTTTCATCACTGGCTCGAGAATTGCAGGATCAGCAAGTTTTGCTGCTTCCTTAAATGCTGCGATACCAGCCACCTTGAATGCGAGCTCCGATGAGTCAACATCGTGATACGCGCCGTCAAGAAGAGTTACTCGTACATCTGTAAGTGGATAGCCAGCAAGTGGACCTGCTGTCATCGCTTCCTTACATCCGGCGTCAACTGAAGGGATGTACTCCTTCGGTACGCGACCTCCGGTGACCTTGTTAACGAATTCATATCCGCCTTCAATTTCACCTGTTGGTAGAGGTTCGATAGCAATCTGAATCTTTGCAAACTGTCCAGAACCACCCGTCTGCTTCTTGTGGGTGTAGTCATGGCGTGCAACTGGCTTACGAAGAGTTTCGCGGTATGCAACCTGTGGCTTACCGACGTTTGCTTCAACCTTAAATTCGCGACGCATACGGTCAACGAGAATTTCAAGGTGGAGTTCACCCATACCAGCGATGATTGTCTGGCCAGTCTCTTCATCTGTATTAACGTGGAAAGTTGGGTCTTCTTCTGAAAGACGCTGAATCGCAACGCCGAGTTTCTCTTGGTCACCCTTTGTCTTTGGCTCGATAGCAACAGAGATAACTGGTGCTGGGAAGTCCATTGACTCGAGAATTACTGGCTTTGCAGGATCGCAGAGAGTTTCTCCAGTTGTGGTGTCCTTAAGACCCATAACTGCAACGATCATTCCAGCGCCAACGTTGTCGCGTTCTTCGCGCTTGTTAGCGTGCATCTGGTAGATCTTTCCGATGCGCTCTTTACGGTTCTTTGTTGAGTTAAGAATTGTTGAACCGGTCTCGAGAACGCCTGAATAGACACGGATAAATGTGAGCTTTCCAAGGTGTGGATCGGTCATGATCTTGAAGGCCAGCGCTGAGAATGGTTCGTCATTCTTTGGAAGGCGTGAAAGTGGCTTCTCTGCATCATCCATCTCAGTACCGACGATTGCATCGATATCAAGAGGTGATGGAAGGTAGCGAGTTACTGCATCGAGCATTGGCTGAACGCCCTTGTTCTTAAAGGCAGAACCTGTAAGAACTGGTGAAAGCTTTGCAGCGATTGTTGCGCGACGGATTCCAGCGATGATTTCATCCTCTGAAACTTCAATTCCTTCGAGGAACTTCTCCATGAGCACGTCATCGTTCTCAGCAAGAGTTTCGAGCATTTCAGCGCGAGCAGCCTTGCACTTGTCAAGCATGTCGGCAGGAATCTCTTCGATTGCGTAATCCTCACCCTTTTTGGTTTCGCCGCGCCAGACAAGCGCCTTCATGGCGATGAGGTCGACGACGCCGATGAAATCTGATTCGTTTCCGATTGGAAGCTGAAGAACGAGAGCTACAGCATTAAGGCGATCCTTGATCATGCCAACGCACTTATCGAATGAAGCACCTGTGCGGTCGAGTTTGTTAACAAAACAGATACGTGGAACTGAGTAGCGATCTGCTTGGCGCCACACTGTTTCAGATTGTGGCTCTACGCCTGCAACACCGTCGAATACTGCAACTGCTCCATCAAGAACACGGAGTGAGCGCTCTACTTCAACTGTAAAGTCAACGTGGCCAGGTGTATCAATAATGTTGATGAGATGGTCTTTCCACATACATGTGGTTGCAGCAGAGGTAATGGTGATACCGCGCTCTTGTTCCTGCTCCATCCAGTCCATGGTTGCTGCACCTTCGTGCACTTCACCAATCTTGTAAGAGATACCTGTGTAGAAAAGGATGCGCTCAGTAGTAGTGGTTTTGCCCGCGTCGATGTGAGCCATGATTCCAATGTTGCGAACCGTAGCTAGATCGATCTTCTCTACTGTTGACGTTGCCACTTATATTCCTCTTCTCGACTCTTCGTAAGTTCTCGTATTAGTTTTCGTGATTACCAGCGGTAGTGAGCAAATGCCTTATTTGCTTCCGCCATCTTGTGGGTATCTTCGCGGCGCTTTACAGCTGCTCCGAGACCGTTTGCTGCATCGATTAATTCATTCTGTAGACGCTCTGACATTGACTTTTCGCGGCGATCACGTGAGTAATCAACGAGCCAGCGAAGTGCAAGAGTTGAAGAGCGTGATGCCTTGACTTCAATAGGCACCTGGTAGGTAGCTCCACCGACGCGGCGTGAGCGAACTTCAACAGCAGGCTTGATGTTGTCGAGTGCGCGCTTTAGCGTGATGAGTGGATCAACGTCTGTCTTCTTACGTGTTCCTTCGAGAGCGTTGTAAACAATTGCTTCTGCTGTTGAGCGCTTGCCGTGAAGAAGTACGCGGTTGATAAGCGCTGTGACGATTGGTGAGCTGTAAACAGGATCAGCAACTACAGGAGTCTTTACTACAGGACCTTTACGTGGCATTAGCTAGCCTTCTTCTCTCTCTTAGCACCGTAACGTGAACGTGATTGCTTACGGTTCTTAACACCTTGTGTATCAAGTGATCCACGAATAATTTTGTAACGAACACCAGGGAGATCCTTTACGCGACCACCGCGTACAAGAACAATGGAGTGCTCTTGTAGGTTGTGACCTTCACCTGGAATGTATGCAGTAACTTCCATGCCGCTAGTAAGACGAACACGTGCAACTTTACGAAGCGCAGAGTTAGGCTTCTTAGGTGTTGTTGTGTACACACGTGTGCAAACACCGCGACGCTGAGGTGAACCCTTAAGCGCAGGTGTTGATGTCTTCGTAGTCTTTTCTGCACGACCACGACGCACTAGCTGCTGAATTGTTGGCACTACATTTCTCCATTTCATCTGGTGCAAAGACTTTGTCTTGTGCACCATTAACGTTGTCTACTCTTTTCACTCACGCTCATTCGCCGACCCACGCGGTCGGGTGTGTTGCACCCGAATCGCATTTCTTTTCCGATTAATTTCTTAACAGGACATCACGCAACAAGCGCGCCTAAAAAGCGCAGAGGAGAAAGGTATCGGCACGCTGCAGGAAAGGTCAAAACGGCCCTTTTACTCCGCAGGAGGGCGAGAGCCCCCTATTTTCGCCACTTTTTCACCTTCGGCGTGTCGCGGCCAAAGCCAGGGGCTACTCCCGAACGAAGCGCATCCAGACGAGGTAGAGCGCTCCACCCATTCCGACCAAAAGGCCGATCAGGGTCAAAAAGCTGGTGTTGAAGAAGCGGTCAGCTGCCCAGCCGACCCCACCCCAGAAGAGCAGACCTGAGAGGAGGTAGCCGAAGATCGACCAGATTGCATTCTCTTCGCGGCGACTACTGGCGCGATGAGCGCGCTCTTGCGGATCTTGGGGCTCAGGCGTTTGGCTCATGGGGTAATGGTAGATGAGTTTTCAGCTTCAAATAACTGGTGATTTCCCCACCCAACCAGGCAAAGGTGAGCGCAACGGCTGCGATTCCAAAAGAGCGACGGTCAACGAGGGTCTCAGAGGTGAATCGGTCTAGGAGCCAGAGCAGAAGTCCAAGCGCCAAGAACTTCGCGAAGTAAGAGAACATCGCAAGGGACATAGTGGTGACTGGATCAAGGTTGGTCGAAATCTTTGATACCAAGATGTGGAGTGCAAAATAGATAAGTACAACAACTTGAGCAAGGAGAGCGCCAAAGAGCCCCGCACGACCTTCGAGGTAGGTCGCGATTGCAATTGCTAATGCGCCTACAACAGCTGTTGGCAGCAGTGCACCCTTAAGAAGGAGCGCCTCATTGGATTGGCTCTTTTCCATAATTAGGCGCTCGCCTTAGATTTTTTCTGCGCACGTCGCGAATTTCTTTGTGAGAAAGAAATTGTTAGCGCTAATAATGCGCCAGCGACAATTGCTGCAACCCACAGAGGTGCAAATGCAGAAACTACAACTGGGAATGCGATTGTTGCCGTCCAGAGATACATAATCAAAGTTGTTCGCAAGTGTGAGTTGCCAGCTCGCATAATTCGGTGGTGCATATGTTCTTTATCTGAACTAAATGGCGACTGCCCAGCACGTAATCTACGAAAGATTGCTGAAGATAGATCAAATAGCGGAATTGCCAACACCGCAAAGGGAAGTGCGAGCGGCAAGAGCGTAGGTCCGAGATTTTCTGCAGAAATAGCGTTGGGATCAATCTGCCCCGTTAAAGTAATTGCCGAGGCAGCGAGCAGAAGCCCTAAGAACATTGATCCTGAGTCCCCCATAAATATGCGCGCTGGATGTGCGTTATGAGGCAGGAATCCAATACAGACACCAATGATTACTGCAGTGATGAGTGATGGTGCGCCAGCACGGTTAAATCCATAGATCACAGCAAGTAGGTAGGCAAAGGCGAAGAAAGCAGCTCCTGAGATAGCAACAATTCCGGCGGCCAGTCCATCAAGTCCGTCGATGAAGTTCACAGCGTTTATGGTGACTAGGACAATTAAGACCGTGACGAGTTGGCCAATACTCGGCGGAAGTGTGATGACGCCATTGATTGGCAACCAGAGCACTTGAATTCCATGGAGCAGGAGAATTCCAGCAGCGAGTGCTTGCCCAGCCAACTTCGTAAGTGCATCAAGTTCAAAGCGATCATCGATGAGTCCGATAAAGACTAGAAGAGTTGCGGCGAGAAAAATACCGAGTGTTTCTCGGCCGAATGATTTACCGACGAGAGATAGTTGGCTCACCATGGCAAAGGTGAGCGCCATAGCAATCCACATCGCCAGCCCACCCCAGCGAGGCGTAGGTGTTGTATGCACATCGCGAGTACGAATATGTGCAACTGCGCCAAACTTAATTGCCCACGTGCGCACGAGTGGAGTTACGACGTAACAGAGCGCTGCTGCCAGAAGGAGCGTAACTAAGTACTCGCGCATTGAGTTGCCGTTTAAGCCTGATAGATAGGAAAACGTGCAGTCAGTGCATGAACATCAGATTTGATTGCAGCATGTGCGCTGGCATCATCAGTTTTAATCGCACGAGAAATCAGAGAAGCGATGGTCTTCATCTCTTCAACTCCCATACCTTGTGTGGTGGTTGCAGGCGTTCCGACGCGGATTCCTGAAGTTACAGAAGGCGCTTCTGGATCATATGGAATTGAGTTCTTATTAAGAACGATTCCGGCAGCGCCGCAACGCTCATCTGCCACCTTGCCATTAACACCGGTAGAGCGAATATCTATCAGGGCAAGATGTGTCTGGGTTCCGCCAGAGACAGCGCGCATACCTTCAGCTTCGAGAGCTGTACACAGTGATTGCGCATTAACGATGACATCTTTTGCATACTTTTGATAAGCAGGCGTTGCACATTCAGCGAGCGCAATTGCCTTTCCGGCAACCGCCGACATGATTGGTCCGCCTTGCATTCCAGGAAAGACCGCCTTATCAATTGCTGCAGCATGTTCGGCCTTGGAGAGAATCATTCCACCGCGTGGTCCACGCAGAACCTTGTGGGTTGTAAATGAGACAACATCTGCATAAGGAACTGGAGATGGGATTGCTTTTCCGGCAACGAGGCCGATGAAGTGGGCAGCATCAACCCACATAATGGCGCCAACTTCATCGCAGATGGCGCGAACTTTTTCAAAGTCAATCAGCGATGGGTAGGCGGTTGCACCTGAACAAATCATCTTTGGCTTGTTAGCAATTGCTAGATCGCGTAGCTCGTCATAGTCGATGAGCTCGTTATCTTGCCTGACGCCGTAGGAAACAATGTTGAACCATTTGCCTGAGAAGTTGACCTTAGATCCATGTGTGAGATGGCCACCGTGAGGCAGCGACATCGCTAGGACGGTATCCCCTGGCTTGGTAAAAGCTTGATAGACAGCGATATTTGCGCTTGCTCCTGAATGCGGTTGCACATTGGCATGCTCTGCACCGAAGAGCGATTTCGCGCGATCAATAGCAATAACTTCTGCCTTATCTACCTCTTCGCACCCACCGTAATAACGCTTACCTGGATAACCTTCGGCATATTTATTGGAGAGCGTTGAACCCATCGCTGCTAACACTGCGCGAGATGTGAAGTTTTCAGATGCAATCAGTTGCAAGTTGGTCTGTTGGCGCTTAAGTTCAGAGAGAAGAACTGCAGCAACATCAGGGTCTTGCTTCTGAAGAAGCGTGAAATCTGGGCCATAGAAGGTTTCGGACATGGGCGCCAGCCTAATAGTTACCGCCCAGAAAGGCTCGGTGCAACCGCGCTCAGCGCATCTCGGGATATCGCTCCCTCGCGCACAATCCGTAGCCCAGATTTTGAGACTTCTAC
>JAIXPU010000014.1 GCA_027486075.1 Streptomycetaceae bacterium
GCGCGCGCGCTCTGCCAGCCAGAGAAATTGGAGATTCCGACGTACCTCGCTTTTCCTGAAGAATAGGCATAGTCAAGAGCGGAGAGAGTATCTTCAAGTGGAGTTACTGGATCCCAGGAATGCACTTGCCAGAGATCGACATAATCTGTTTCAAGACGGGCGAGTGATTTATCGAGCTCTGCAATGAGGGAGTGGCGCGAGTTATTAATTGTGCGCACTCCATCGGGGAAAGTTGCGCCAGCTTTGGTAGCGATCACTGCATCTTCGCGCTTGAAGAGAGTTCCGATGAGGCCACCAAGAACTCGTTCACTATCGCCATCTCCGTAAGTTGAGGAGGTATCGAAGAAGTTTCCGCCAGCCTCGATGAAAGCGCGACATTGATCTGCAGCCTCATGTGTATCGGTATCTCGACCCCATGTCATGGTGCCAAGGCCTAAGCGAGAGAGAGTAAGACCGCTCTTTCCAGCTCTGCGCATTTCCATGAGCGAGACCTTAGCAATAATCAACGCTAATCTTGGCTCTATGAGTCGATTGGTGTTTCTACGTCATGCACATTCGACTGCAAATAATCAAGGTGTTTTATCCGGGCGTCTTCCCGGTGTTTCTTTAAGTAAGGATGGTTTTTCGCAGGCCGAGGCGCTGGTTGAGCGTTTAGGGGCAAGTTCCTTCGATGAAGTTCTGGTGAGTCCGATGGAGAGATGCTCGCAGACAATCTCACCGTGGCTGCAATCCCGATACTCGAAAGCACTTGGCAAGTATCGAATTGAGGACAACCTCAATGAAGTCGATTACGGTCTCTGGAGCGGACGGAAACTTTCCAGGCTCTCAAAAGAACCGCTCTGGAAGATTATCCAAAGTACTCCGAGTAAAGTTCAATTCCCGCAGGGCGAGAAGATCAAGGGCGCTCAAAAGAGAGCAATCAAGTCGGTGCATGAAGCCCACGCTAATAAAAAGTCAGGGACTTTCCTCTTTGTGAGCCATGGCGACATCATTAAAGCTACGGTGGCATCTCTCATCGGATTGCCGCTAGATTCTTTTCAAAATTTGATTATCAATCCCGCTTCATTGACGGTGCTCGACTTTGATGGTCGTTCTGGACGTTTGCTCGCCTTCAACGACACCCACTCCTGCATCGCTCCTCTGCTTTCTACAAAAAAAGTAGGAAAAGCCCTTATCGGTGGAGGTAGCGGAACCTCTAAGGCAAAAAAGCGATGAGTTCGAGAGTTCTCCTCTTTGAGGAGCCCGAGAGATTCACTGTTGGAACTGTCGGCCAGCCAGGGGAGCGCACCTTCTTCATTCAGGCGCGAGATAGAACTCGATTGATTTCGGTCTCGTTAGAGAAAGCCCAAGTTCAGGCTCTCTCAGAACGTCTGCAATACATGGTTCGCGAAATCAAGCAGAGCGATCCCACAGTTGTTATCACCAAAATGCAGCGTGATGACGCTCCGCTAGATACACCGATTGAGGAAGAGTTTCGGGTAGGTGTTATCGGTCTTGCCTTCGATGCGGATAGGCAGCTGATTCAGATTGATTTACAAGCTGTCTCAGAGAATGAAGGAGAAGACCCCGAATTTATTGATGTGGATGACCTCACAGGAGATCAGGACATTCTTCGAGTCCTTATCTCGCCATCAGAGGCCGATCGCTTTAGCAAGCGCTCTACCTCAGTTGTGAGCGCTGGTCGCCAACCTTGTCCATTCTGCGGAGGACCAATAGATCCACGTGGACATCTCTGTCCACGTGCAAATGGTTATCGGCGTTAATGAAGAGCGCAAAGGAGATTCGCGACCATCTTTTGATGGGGGAGATCAATATTTCTGGAAGATTGGTTGATGCTTCCAATGCGACCCTCTTTGGAAATTGTACGCACTTAGGAGTTGAGCTCTCAATTATCTACAAACCGATTGCGGGCGAGCGACCACTGTGGGACTTTGCAGATGGCAATCTGGCATCCCGCGAGTACGCGAGCTATCTTCTCTCAGAACTTCTTGCTTGGAACCTTGTACCTGTAACAATCTTGCGAGATGGACCTTTTGGCGAGGGCATGGTTCAACAGTGGATAGATATTGATGAGGATATTGATCTCGCTCTTTTTTATCGCACAGATGATCCCCGTCTGAGACGGATGGCGCTCTTTGATGCAGTGCTCAACAATACTGATCGCAAGATAGGGCATCTGCTCCCAACGAAAGATGGCCATCTCTTTGGTTGCGACCACGGTGTGACCCTTCACGAAGAAGATAAATTACGTACCGTTTTGTGGCAGTGGGCAGGATTGCCACTCAGTGACAGCGAACAATCTGATCTAAACGATTTACTGACAAAACTTGAAGTCGGTGCGACAGAGATTGCAAAACTCATTACTCCCGCTGAGTATCAAGCCTTATTGGGGAGAATAGAGCATCTACTTAGCACCGGTGAGTTTCCGTCCCCCAGTGAAGATTGGCCGGCGGTGCCGTGGCCGCCCTTCTAAAGTAAGGTTGATTCATGCGCTCTTGGCCAACGGTTTACATCCCTGCGCTTCCTCAGCGCTTCGCAATCCCGCAACTCTCACTCTTTAACTCGGCCGTTAGAGCACTCAGTCCAGTTCCCAAGCAAGATACGTATCGAATCTATGTGTGTGGCATTACTCCATACGATGCGACACACCTCGGGCATGCGGCTACTTATCTCATTTTCGATGTGATTATCCGTTACCTCAAGGCATCTGGGGCAGAGGTCAAATTTGTGCAGAACATCACCGACATTGATGACCCGTTACTCGAACGTGCAGTGCGTGATGGGGTTGACTGGCAAGAGCTGGCTAATTCACAGATTGATCTCTTTCGTGGCGATATGAGCGATCTTCATGTGATTCCACCAAATCATTACATCGGTGTTGTCGAAGCGATGCC
>JAIXPU010000049.1 GCA_027486075.1 Streptomycetaceae bacterium
GTTAAGCCTCTCAGCGTCGATGGTACTGCACGGGTGACCTTGTGGGAGAGTAGAACGTCGCCGGACTTCTTTTATAAAAAGGGGCGCTTATTTTTAAGCGCCCCTTTTTTATTTCTTCAACAATTTTTTGATTGAGGAAAGTTAAACTTAAGAAGCTTTTTTGATCTATCTGTCGGGAGAAGTACATGGAAGAGCGTCCAAGAAACAGTGATCGTCCAGCGCGACCATCTAACGGTCGTCCTTCTTCCCGTCCATCCTCTGCAAGACCATCAAGCGGTCGTCCATCATCAGAGCGATCAGGCTCTGGCCGCCCATCCTCTTCATCGCGTCCACAATCTCGCGAAGATCGACCAGCCCGTGGAGGTCGTTCCGATAGAGCAGGCGCAACACGTCAAGTTTCTCAAGGTCGTGAAGTCAGCGATCCACGCGGGTTTCGGCCTGCTCCGCAAGAGCGTGACCAGTCTCGAATCAGGCCGCGTATCTTTGAACCAGATATTCCTGAAGATGTTACTGGCGAAGAGCTCGAGAAGAGCGTCCGAGCAGAACTCTTGAGTTTGTCTGCCGAGAATGCAAAGGTTGTTGCGCGACACATGGTCTGCGTAAATCTTTACATGGATATAGATCCAGAGTTATCTCATAAACATGCAGTTGCTGCGGCTCATCATGCAGGACGTCTTGCAGTTGTTCGTGAAACGGCAGGTTATGCCGCCTACCGCGCAGGCCATTACGAAATAGCACTGAAGGAGTTACGCGCTGCTAATCGAATCTCAGGCGATGTTTCAATGTGGCCAGTGATGGCAGATTGTGAAAGAGGACTCGGAAACCCTCTGAAAGCCCTGAATTTGGCTGGTTCTGTAGAAGTCAAGCGCTTAGGCAAGTCAGAAGAGATTGAGATGCGCATTGTTGCATCTGGCGCACGACGAGACCTTGGTGAATTCGATGCAGCTGTTGTTACCTTGCAATGTAAAGAGTTGAAGAACGAGACAGATGAATGGGCGCTACGTCTTCGCTATGCGTATGCCGATGCGCTAGCTGCGGCAGGTCGTAAGGAAGAAGCTAGAGAATGGTTTGCCAAGTGTGCAGAGCTAGATGCCGATGAAGAGACTGATGCTGCTGAACGGGCCACTGCTTAATAATTATCCACATCCGTTCGCCGTGGTCCACTAGTTCGTCATACCCATACTCCACTATCTGCCAAAACGCGCGTACGAGTGCGCACAATTGGAGGCAGGAATGGCAACAGCGGTAAAGGGTGCTACAAAGAAGAAGAGCTCTGAAAAGGTGAAGAGCGAAAATGAAGAGATTGATTATTCACTGAATGATGTACTACTTCGTGGGCGAGTATCGGCAGAAGCGACCAGCAAAGAGTTACCGAGCGGGGATAAGGTTGTTGAATTCCGTCTCATTATTACTCGAGAAGAACGTGAAGGCGTGGATACTCTTGATATCGCTGCCTGGAGCGCCAAATCCCGCAAGATTGCGCTTGCGCTTCAGCCAGATGAATGGGTCGAGATCTCGGGTTCAATTCATCGCAGGTTCTGGCAGAGCCCAGCAGGGGTTGCAAGCCGTTGGCAGGTTGTGGCTGCCGAGATAGTGCGCCTGTAATAGCTATTGTCGATACTCTTGCTCCATGGCGAAACAACCAGTGAACGAAGTTTTCTCAACTCTCAAGAGCTATGCCCGCAAGCTCTCTGACGGAGAACGTACGCCCGCTGAGATTGCATCGGCGCTCAACGATTGGGCGCACGAGAGCGGTCAGAGCCTTAAGGCAAAGATCACCGAAGAGGTTGAAGCGGCAGTTTTGAAGATGGGCTTTGTAAAGCGCGAGGAGTTTGATGCCCTAGTACGCGAAGTGAACGCGCTTAAGAAGGGCAAGAAGAGCCCTGCCAAGAAGAGTGCAGCCAAGAAAGCTGCAGTGAAGAAGTCACCTGCGAAGAAGGCTACAAAACCCGTCAAGAAGAGCGCGAAGAGAGGCCTCTGATGTCGAATGAAGATGAGAACAATCTAGTTTCAGAAGTCCGCGCCGAACTCGAAGAGATCGATGCGAGCGATCTGAGCGAACATAGCGCACGTTTTGAAGGGCTCCACCAGAAGTTACAAGAGTCTCTTAAGTCAATCGATAACCTTTAGTACGCAGATGAAGACTCGACTCGATGCCGAATTAGTGCGACGTGAACTCGCTCGTTCGCGCGAGCATGCCGCCGATCTCATCGAGTCTCGTTCAGTGTTGGTAGCCGGAATTCCTGCCACAAAACCTGCCACCCAAGTAGATGCAGAAACTTCGATCACGCTTCAAGGTAAACGTGATGATTTTGTGTCAAGAGGAGGCCACAAACTTGCCGGCGCTCTCGATGCTTTCTCGGGAGTTGTTGTCGAGGGTAAGAAGTGTCTCGACGCAGGTGCCTCAACGGGTGGTTTCACCGATGTTCTCTTGCGTCGCGGAGCAGCTTTAGTTGTCGCAGTTGATGTTGGTTATGGACAACTTGCATGGGAGCTGCGCCAAGATGCGCGAGTAAGGGTTCTAGATCGCACCAACATCCGCCATCTGACGGGCGAGCAAGTAGGTGAAGATATTGATCTAGTAGTTGCTGATCTCTCTTTCATCTCGTTATCACTCGTTCTTCCAGCCCTTGCTGCAGTTTCAAAGCCAGAGGCTGACTTTGTACTTATGGTGAAGCCACAATTTGAGGTGGGCCGCGAAAAGCTAGGGGCCGGGGGAGTTGTACGTGATCCCGCGCTGCGCAGATCTGCCGTTCTTGATGTTGCAGATTCTGCCTACGATGTTGGACTCGGAACAATGGGAATCGCAGCGAGTCCTCTTCCTGGGCCAGCTGGAAATGTTGAATACTTCTTATGGCTTCGTCGAGGAGCCCCTGCCATCGATGAGAAGGCTCTTGATCAAGCGATTGAGATGGGACCGGCATAGTGACATCCAGATCTGTGGCTCTCATCATTAGCCCATCACGCGATGAAGCAATCTCTGCAGCGCATGAACTTGCGCCCCTTCTCATCTCTGCGGGCATCTCTCTCTTCACCATTTCAGATGTTGAAGTCCCTGGAATTGCAATGGTTGCACACGATCAACTGCCAGATATTGAAGCTGCAGTTGTCTTGGGTGGAGATGGAACTATCCTGCGCGCTGCAGAAGTTACCCTCTCGCGCAACATACCTCTGCTTGGAATCAATATGGGCCATGTTGGATTTATGGCAGAGGTCAATCGTCCAACAATTTCAGCGATAGCTGAGTGCATCATCGATTCCAACTATGTCACTGAAAATCGTATGGTCTTAAGATTTGCCGTTGAAAGAGCTGGAAAGGAGATCGGTACTGGTTGGGCGCTCAACGAAGTCACCGTTGAGCGAGATGGAACAACGATGGTCGAACTCTTTGTAGAGATTGATTCAAGACCGCTCTCTCGTTGGGGTTGTGATGGCCTTATCTGTTCCACTCCGACAGGTTCTACCGCTTATGCCTTTAGCGCAGGCGGACCGGTTGTATGGCCAGAAGTTGATGCTCTTGTTCTTCTTCCGATTTCGGCTCATGCGCTCTTTTCTCGTCCGATGGTTGTCTCACCTAAATCTGAAATCCTCGTCACCATCGAATCCACGGATGCACTTTTATCAGCTGATGCGCTTCGCAAGATGCCGCTCAAGCTGGGCGATAAAGTCCTTATTACACGTGGCTCGCAGACCATCAAGCTCTCTCATGTTTCTAAGACTCTCTTCACAGATAGATTGGTAGCAAAGTTCAAACTTCCCGTTGAAGGTTGGCGTGGTGAGTGAACGTTCCTATCTAGAAGAGATTTCTATCCGCAATTTAGGCGCGATCGAGCAATCACATCTTGAGCTAGGACGAGGTTTAAATGTTCTCACTGGTGAAACCGGTGCAGGCAAGACGATGATTCTGACGGCACTCAACTTGGTACTTGGTGGCAAGAGCGATAGTTCTCTGGTCAGACATGGCGCCGATAGATTGATGGCTACTGCACACTTCTCACTCCCAAAATCTGAACAGAGCTCCTTCGAAGATGTTGGTGCGGAAGTTGAAGATGGTTCAATAATTATTTCTCGTACCATCAGTGCTGATGGAAAATCCAAAGCTCTCTGCGGAGGTAACGCGGTCCCAGCGGGAACTTTGGCGGAGCTCACCAGTTCACTCATTGAAATTCATGGCCAATCTGCCAATTCACAGATAGTAAAGACAGCCAGGCAGCGCGAACTTCTCGATCGATTTGGCGGCTCCGA
>JAIXPU010000149.1 GCA_027486075.1 Streptomycetaceae bacterium
ACTCCACCCTTATGCACAAAGATCACTGTCATCGTTGGATCAGGAGAATCTAGGTAGCGCGTTACTTCATCTTTGGAATCTTCGGGCAGATCTTGTAAATCTTTAATAATCAGAGTGCGACGTTCAGAAAAGAGCGAAGGCGCCAGCGCATCGGCGATATCACCAGGCAGCGCATCACTGGCAGCAATCGTGGTGATCTCAGAGTTTTCCTCTTTAGATTGCGAAACTAGCTTGGCCAGAGCGCGATCGGCAAGAGCGCCTTCAGAGCCGAGCAAGAGATAGAACGAGTTCATATATCTCCATTTCGGTTCCGTCTTTCTACCTCTAGATAGTACTCAGTACCAAGAAAATAACCGAGTCCAACGTTTGGCACGTTGCACGGTTAGTCGATGTTCTGTGGCGAGAACTGCCACTGCCCCATCTCTATCGGTACGCAGAACTCTAGTCCCTGTGCGCTCGAGGGCGGTGAGGACCTCAGGTGCGGGATGGCCAAAGGTATTTTCAATACCGACGCTGATAATTGCTAGCTGTGGTGAAAGCTCTTTCATGAGTTGAAAATCTTGGTAGCGAGATCCGTGATGTGAGACTTTATAGATATCGACTTCACCGATTTTTCCAAGGAGTCGCTCTTGCGCCAATGGTTCTAGATCTCCGGCTGCAAAGAGCGTGAAATCTTTACTGCGTATCGTGGTTGCAATACTTGAGTTATTGGGACTGTAGCCATCACCATCTGGCCAATGCACTGTGATGTGATACTCGCCAATCTGAGCTGTCGTGCCTGCATAAATTTTTCCGTACCAAGTTTGACCGATTGTGCGCCTTTTCTTGGCACCCGCAAGACCACCGACATGATCTGCATGTGAATGAGTAAGAATTAACAACGGAATCTCTTTGATTCCTAATTGATGTAAGCAGCGATCAATAAGTTCTGAGTCAGGGCCCACATCAATCACAATGGCGCGCTTATTCTGCAGATTAAGTACTAGAGCATCGCCCTGGCCAATATCGCAATTGGCGATCTGCCAATCACCTGCCGGAAAACGTTGTAGCCAGGTAAAAGAGAGAATCAGCACTAAGAGAGCGACAGCAGCTTTGCGTCTGCCCCAGACCAAGAGTGCAATCAGAATTACAGCTGTCATAAATCCATAGAGCCCGGTGCGCAGCGTGAATACTGGAAAGCGGGCGCTCCACTCTGCAATCTCAGTAATCCAGAGCGCAAAAGGTTTAATAAGCGCCACCAGAAGTTGTGCACCCAAGGGCGTGATGGGCGCAATCAGCGCTGCAATAAATCCCACAATGGTTATCGGTGTTACGGCCGGAGCTGCCAAAACATTGGCGAGAACGCTCATGGGGCTGATGTATCCCGAGAGCGCAATGATGACGGGTGAACAGAAGACCATCGCTGCGATGGGTGCGGCAAGAATTGTCGGCTTAATGCGAGGTGCGAAAAGTAAAAGCCCAGCTGTTGCCAAAACCGAGAGCGCAAAGCCAGGATCACGCGCCTGAAAGGGATCAAGTAATACAACAGCTGCGATAGCAAAACCAAGTGCGGGTAGCGAATCTCGACCTCGACGCGATGCATGCGCTGCGAGCAATACAGCAGCCATGGCAGCAGCGCGCAAGACAGATGGTGATGGGCGGACTAACGCAATAAATGCAGCCAGCGCCAGAGCAGTTGCAAGTAAGCGATAGTTGGTGCGCCGGAAGATAAATTGCATCCCCCACAAAACAAAGGCAGAGACGATGGCGAAGTTAGCGCCACTGACAGCAACTAGATGAGTAAGACCAGACCGGCGCATCTCGTTCTTAAAATCTTCACTCTGCTTTGAGGTATCACCAATCACCATTCCGGGAATGAGGGCTCCGGCATCTCCACTTCCTGATGCATCTCGCAGTCCCTGTCGAATGTGCGCAAGAGATCGGGCCCACCTTGAAGCCTCGGTTATCACCATCACTTTCTGGCTGACTATAAGTAGAGCTGCCACACGTCGCTCTTTACTTTTTACTACTTTTGCCTGCACCACAATCTTCTGACCAGGCAGCAACCCTTTGACTGAACTAGTTGCGGCAATGGTTCGAACGGGAATGCGCATCTGATGTTTCTGGTCAACAAGTAAGGCTTGGCCGAGAAAAGAGAAGCTCTTGGGCGCAAAGTTATCGCCGAAAACTTTTGGCTTAACCCGCACAGGATCTGTCGATATCTGCAGAAGAACTTCAACTGATCGCCCCTGATAGCTCTGTATTTTGCTATTGCCCAAGGCTGCTAAGCGAAGCGACATAACGCCTGAACCAATGAGCAGAGCAATGAGCAGAACTGCCGAACTCTTCTTGCTGCGGAGGAGGATAAAGAGAAGGAGCGCAACCGCGGTAACCGCCCACGGTGCGCTCCAACTCTGTACAAGTGCGCCGACCCAGACCGCGCCCCCCAGTGCGAGAGCGCGGCTATCGATTACACGCGCAGCTTCTCTTTGAATTTGGCGAATGTGCTTGATCCAATTCCGGGAACCTTCATGAGATCTTCGATTGCCACAAAGGGGCCATTGACTTTGCGAAATGCCACGATGCGACCTGCAAGAACTGGGCCAATGCCATCGAGCGATTCAAACTCTTTCACGCTGGCGCGATTAATCATGATCGGACCGTTCTTGCGGACAGTTTTCTTACTTCCAGTAAAGGAAGATGACTGAGATGTCGGATAGATATAGATCTGCTCGCCGTCTTTGAGGATGCGCGCTTGATTTACATCAGATGCGTCGGCGCCCTTCTTGAGTCCGCCAGCTGCCTTAATTGCTTCAAAGACACGTGCATTCAGGGGAAGCGAATACACACCGGGGCTGACGACAGCGCCTGCAACATCAACCATCAAGGTTTGCTCGACAACGCTCTCAATTTCAAGAGGTATAGGCGCTGCCACAACTTCTTGCGAGGAACCGCGCGCCACAAAGAGCGCTGATATCAAGACCACAAGGGTTGCGACAATTGCTAGCCCGCGTTTTTGTAGTGATGAGTAGTGGAGTTGGCTCCACCAAGTATTGACTTGAGTGAGATATTTACCTGCGATATTTGAATTTTCCATCTGCGGATGGTGCAGTATGGAAAGTTGCGAGGGCGATGAAATTCTGCAGCTTGTTGATAAATCCATGAAGCAGAAAGCCCAGATATGTTTTCGGTAAGCGCAAGGGAAGAGGCAGCTCTACATCAATTTCGATCTGACTTTTGGGGATATCCCGCATCAGATGGATGGCATCTATCGCCATCGGCGCTACCTCATTAATGAATCTCGCCTGAGTGAAGATATCTGGATTTCCAGGAAATTGAAGGAATAGGTAGCCGTCATCAGCCTTGCCGACGACCTGAAATTTTGCCTTAGCCACTCTTCCACCATCCTTCTCCAAATTCACCCTCTAATGCTTGCAGGATTTCTCGAGTTTCCCAAGGCTTTAGCTCGCGGTGTCTGCCCACAACAAAGGTTGCGCTACCGACAGTTAGCTTTGTATCGCTTCCACCTTCACGTTCTGTAATTAGAACCCCTTGCGCTCGAGCTCTGGCTCTAATCAGGCGTAAGAGATCTATCCGCTTCATTGCGCGGATTAAAGACGTTATAGCTACGAGAGATTTTTAGAGAATGGATCAGATGTGGATAAGTTAGAGAACGATATTGACAAGCTTTGGCGGACGCGCGATTACCTTCTTAGGCACAGCCCCGGCCAATTCAGAGATGATTGAAGGTAGAGCTAGCGCTGCCGCCTCAAAATCTGCCTCTGAAATATTGGGTGAAACGTTCATACGATCTTTAATCTTGCCGTTGATTTGAATGACCGCTTCAACTTCATCATCAATCAGAAGTGCTGGATCAACTGTTGGCCATCCGGCGAGTGCAATCGCGGGCTTATGTCCTAAGCGCTCCCACATCTCTTCTGCAGTAAATGGTGCAACAAGTGAGAGCATGATGGCAATCGCCTCAGTGGCTTCGCGAACTGCTGGATCTGCAGCGCCACAACCAGAATCAATCGCCTTACGCGTTGCATTTACAAGTTCCATCACGCGAGCAACTGCAACATTGAAGCGGAATGATTCAACAGCAAAGCTGGCATCGTTAAGCGCCTTATGAGTTGCCTTACGTAGAGAGATTTCACCTTTACTGAAATCTGCGCCAGGAGCAGATGTCACATCTCCTGAAAGACGCCAAGCGCGGCTTAAGAATTTAACTGACCCTGATGGTGAAACATCGGCCCAATCCACATCATCTTCAGGAGGACCTGAGAAGACCATAGATAGACGAATCGCATCAACGCCATGGTTTTCAAGTTCATCTGAGAGGCGCACTAAGTTGCCACGTGACTTAGACATGGCAGAGCCATCCATGACAACCATTCCCTGATTGAGCAGGCGGGTAAATGGTTCGGTGAAGTCGAGCATCTTCATGTCATATAAAACTTTGGTGAAGAAGCGTGAATACAACAAGTGCAAAATCGCGTGGGTTACGCCGCCGACATATTGATCAACTGGTAGCCAGGTATCAATCTCTGCGCGGTTAAATGGTTCGGTTGCATTGGTCGATGATGGATAACGTAGGTAGTACCAAGATGAATCCACGAAGGTATCCATCGTGTCGGTATCGCGCATGGCAGGGCCTGCGCACTTAGGACACTTGGTATTTACCCATTCAGTTGCTGCCGCAAGTGGTGATTGCCCCTTTGGCTTGAGATCAAGGCCCTTGGCAACTGGAAGAAGAAGAGGAAGTTCTGAATCTGGAACAGCGACTTCACCGCATTTATCGCAGTGAACAATAGGAATAGGTGTTCCCCAGTAACGCTGGCGTGAAACGAGCCAATCGCGCAGACGATAGTTGCGTGCCGATTTACCAAGACCATCTGCTTCAAGCTGCTTATTGATTGCCGCAATGGCATCGTTCTTGGTTAATCCATTAAGCGCGCCAGAATTAACGAGCTTTCCATCACCGGTTGTGGCGATTCCAGTTTCATTGGGATCTTCTTCGCCAGTTTCAACGACAACACGAACAGGTAACTTCATGGCGCGGGCAAAATCTAGGTCGCGTTGATCGTGAGCTGGAACGGCCATGATGGCGCCAGTTCCGTAATCAGCAAGCACATAATCAGATGCCCAGATAGGCAGCTTCTCACCATTGACTGGATTAATTGCAAAGCGCTTTAAATCAACGCCTGACTTAGGGCGATCTGTAGCCAGACGATCAATGTCGGATGCTGCCTTAATCTTTTCAAGATAAGAAGTGAACTCAGCTTCAACTGCTGTACCTGCTGCAAGCTCGGCCGCGAGAGCAGAGTCTGCTGCAACGACCATAAATGTTGCGCCATACAAAGTATCGGGGCGGGTTGTGTAAATCGTTACTGGTTCAGTGCGGCCTTCAATGACAAAGTTAACGTTGGCGCCTTGTGAGCGACCGATCCAGTTGCGCTGCATCAGCAGGACTTTTTCAGGCCACTTACCTTCAAGCTCTGCCATGTCATCAAGAAGGCGATCTGCATAATCAGTGATCTTGAAATACCACTGATTGAGCTTCTTCTTCGTTACGGCAGAATCACAGCGTTCGCATAAACCCGCTACTACTTGTTCATTTGCCAATACCGTCTGGCAACCTGGACACCAGTTAACTGCAGAGTCTTTGCGATAGGCCAGACCGCGATCATGAAGTTTGGTAAAGAGCCACTGGTTCCACTTGTAGTACTCAGGGTCGCAGGTATTAAAGACGCGATCCCAATCGAAAGAACAGGCGTAGCGACGCATAGATGATTTCTGCGTTGCAATATTTTCGTAGGTCCAAATACGTGGATCTTCATTGCGCTTAATCGCTGCATTTTCAGCAGGTAAACCGAAAGCATCCCAACCGATGGGGTGCATGACGTTAAAACCTTTTTGAATCCAATAACGAGCAATCACATCACCGAGCGCATATGCCTCGGCATGGCCCATATGAAGATCACCCGATGGGTATGGGAACATATCGAGTACATACTTCTTCGGGCGCGGATCATCGGAGCGACCTGATTTAAATGGTTCTAACTTGTCCCAGATTGGAAGCCACTTCTCTTGAACGTAGGCGAAGTCGTACGCCTGGTGTTCAGATGAAGTTTCCATTAGTCCATTCTATCTAAAGTGCTTCTCTACAAACTTCTGTGGAGATAAGGGGAATCGAACCCCTAACCTCTTCCATGCCATGGAAGCGCGCTACCAATTGCGCCATATCCCCATTTTCTAGTCAAGAATTTCAGATGGCCCTTGGCCATTGAAATTCTCACTCAGAAAATCCGCCTGCAGTCTCTGCAGCGGGTATGAACTTTACCGCACTGAATCAGGTATCACTGCCCCAGATTCTTCGCCATATACAGGCTCTGGGATTGAACCTGCATTATGTTCAACCAGCAACCAGCCCTTCGGTGAATGATCAAGAATCGACCATTGTGCATTTGAAAGCCCGCCGATACGAGACCAGAATGGAATTGGTAGCTCTAAGTATGAGCCGATGATTGTGCGCGCTGTTCCACCATGAGTTGCCACGACAATGCATTGATTATCTTTTCCGACAAGTGCATCGGTAATTGCTGCTACTGCACGTGCTCCCACTTCGCTGCGACGTTCACCGATTCCACCAGCAGGGTTATCGCCACCGAGTGACCATTGACGCAAATTATCAAGATCTACTTTACGGATTTCATCTCCGGTAAGACCTTCCCAATTTCCACAGTTGGTCTCGCGCAAACGCTCATCGGTCAGAACTTCCAGCCCAGTCAATTTAACTAACTCGTGCGCTGTCTTCTGTGCACGGTCAAGATCGCTGGCAATCAACATTGTTGGGTTGATGGCAGCAATCAGTGGGGCTGCATGTGCTGCTTGAAACTTGCCAACTTCATTGAGTGGAATATCAGTGTGGCCCTGGAACTTATTTGCCACATTCCAATCGGTCTGACCATGGCGCCATAAAATAATTTGATTAGCCACGTGCTGCAGCCTCTTCCTTAACAATA
This sequence comes from Streptomycetaceae bacterium, assembly GCA_027486075.1. GTDB lineage: Bacteria > Actinomycetota > Actinomycetes > Nanopelagicales > Nanopelagicaceae > Planktophila. The sequence continues at coordinate 7,005 of JAIXPU010000149.1, forward strand.
TCCAGCTCAATCTTTGGGCAGTCATTCCAGAGTCGATCTAACATGTAATAACGACGTAGCTCGCTGGATTGGATATGAACTA
>JAIXPU010000138.1 GCA_027486075.1 Streptomycetaceae bacterium
AGAACGACCGAGAGAGCGGGCAGAGTCAGGAAGACGCTTTGCACCGAAAAGAACCAGCACAACAACAAGCAGGATGACGATTTCTCTTGGACCTAAATTCATCTTCTGAACTCCCTAACTTAAGATTTGAACCTAGATTACACCAGGTGCCTTTGATTGGGTAGGCAAGGAAGTTACCCCTCATAACGATTAAGTATCGTTTTCGCTCGTTTCGCGATTTCACTACGGATTTCTGTTGGAGAGGTTAGCTCCACTGCCCCTCCAGAGGCCAAGACGGATCTTGTAATCCATTGATGGGAAAAAGATGAGGCCTTCAATACGGTTCCTGCCTCGAGGTTGGGTTCTTCAAAGCGTTCTGCTACATCTCTAGTTAGCTTATGAACCTTCAGTTGGTAGCCAATCTTCTCAGGGCTCATAGTGGGTGCCGCCGAAGGTTTCTCGACTTGTGCAGTGTCCGCCGACTGAATTCTATCTACCCGAAAATGCCTGAAATCTTGAGCTGTGAAACAGTACGCATGAAGGTACAGATAGCTTTGACTTTCAATTAGTTCTAGCGGGAGAACGACTCTCTCAGATATTTCATCCTTATACAGCGAGTGGTATGAAATCTTGAGTCCGCTGCGATTTTTGATAGCTGCTCGAATTGAAACTGTCACTTCAGAGCTGATTCCACTGGATGCAGAGAGCGCTGAAGGAAGATTGACAAGGCCCGCTATCCGTTGTGAAAGTGAACCAATTGCAGAAATCAAATCCAGCCTTTCGCTCGAGATCGTTGAGCGTAAAACTTCTAACCCGAGGACGAGTGCCACGCCTTCTTCGTGAGTAATTGATCGAGGCTTTGCAAGTGTTGGTGCGTTTCGTATCGTCACATAACCAGATTCAAAATCTAGATCCATCAATTCAAGTGGGGTGTAACCCGGCAGCCCGCACATCCAGAGCGTCGTTAGATCACTAATCATCTGTTCGGTAGAGACCTCGAAAACTTCGGCGAGATCAACAAGAGAAATCCCCTGATGTGTATTGATATACGGAACCAAATCCAGTAATCGAGAGGTGCGCTCTAAGGGGCTCGAAGTTCTCTTTGCTTCGCCCTTACCCATGTAAATTCACCAAACCCTTAAGAGTTGCAATGATCTCTTCGCGGAGCTCAGCAGGTGAATGAACATAAACGTCATCACCGTGCCAAAGAAGTAGAGAAGAGAGAGTCTTCATATCCAGAATTGGAATCTGCACTTGATCCCACTCACCCATCGACTTTGTCGCTATAGCCAACGCCCGCAGAGAGGTACCTTTTCCGCGTCGAATATCGACTAGCGCATTCTCGTGGTTTGTATTGTCGAAGACGCGCTGCGCATCGAAGTCTTCAGGAGTCTCAAAATCTTCTGGACCCCGCTTCGCAGAAAAAGCGCCGATTACTCTGTCAAAGCGAAAGGTTCGTACCTCTTGGATATCTTGATCGACGCCAGTGAAATACCAGAAGCCAGAGCGGGTAGATAGTCCGATTGGGACTACACGTCTTTCTTCCTCTGACAAGTCATGGTTGCGGTAGGTAAACTCGAGAATCTGGTGCTCTGCAATAGCCATGGTAATCATCGCAAGATCAACTCCACCATCGGAGAAAAAGAGCACAGTGTCAGGCAGATTCGCTTCATCAACTGCGATTCCCAAAGAGTTCAACTTCACGAGCGCACGCTGGGCTGCATCATCAAGTGACGCTCCTTGCCAGGCTTGTGCCGCTAGTGAGAGTAGAGAAACTTCGAGAGCAGTAATCTCTCCGAGATCTAGTTGGTATCTCTCCTGTTTTATGCGATAACCGGCCTCATCGTTAAAGAGCGGATCAAAGGAACCTACCTCAATCTCTATTCCAAGGGTGCGTAAATCATCCTTATCGCGCTCGAACATTCTCCCTTTAGCTTCGGGGCTACCTTCATATCCCTCAATGGTCTTAAAGATTTCAGATTTAGTAATGAACCTCTTCGTCGCTAAGAGCGCAATCGTGAGATTGATAAGGCGCTCACTCTTCCGGGACACCGTATGCGCCTTTAGCTGGTCGACGTCTACGTGCCAGAACTTCTACTCCTGGCGCCATGCGCCTACTTTGAATTAAGAATCCGGTATGGCCAATCATTCTCTGTTGCGGACGTACCGCTAGCCCTTCATGGTGCCAGCCGCGAACGATAGTTTCGGAGCTCTCTGGCTCTGTGAAATGCCCGTCTTCTTTAAGTGCTTCCGCTGTTGCAGATAACTGAGTCGTCGTTGCAACGTATGCAAGGAATACTCCGCCTGGTCTAAGAACTTGAGCCGCAGTTGCTACACATTCCCAAGGAGCAAGCATGTCTAAGACCACTCGGTCGTATTGCGAAGAAAACTCTTGGTCTTGCAAAGAGCCAACGTCTAAACGCCAGTTGCTGGGCTTTCCACCAAAGTAATTCACCACATTCGCCGTCGCATTCACAGCGAAATCGTCGCGACGCTCAACGGAATGTACAGAGCCTTCGGGACCCACTGCTCGAAGTAGCGAGAGAGTAAGTGCGCCGCTACCGACACCGGCTTCAAGCACTCGTGCCCCAGGATAGATATCCGCAACCCCAACAATCATCGCCGCATCTTTGGGATAGACAATGGTCGCACCACGCGGCATGGACAGAACGTAATCTGCAAGTAGTGGAATGAAGGCGGTGAACTTTAGACCAGCGGTGGTCGAGACAACTGAACCTTCAGGCAAGCCAACCAAATCATCATGGTTAATCCAACCTTTATGGGTGTGCCACTCCTTGCCAGGTGTAATTGTGAAGCTGTACAACTTCCCCTTCGGATCTGTCAGTTGAACACGATCGCCGATTTGAAAGTAACCTGGAGTAGACACAGGGGCATCTTAGGTGAAAGGCCGAGCTTTTGGTCAGGGGTGCGCTGTATCGTGCGCACAATGGAGATGTTGCGGTTATCCCCCAGTCGAATCAACGATTTCACCAACTGTCCGCAGCTTTACAAGTATCGCGCTATCGATCAACTACCCGAACCGCCGAGCGTTGATGCGGAACGAGGAAAACTAGTGCACGCAGTTCTAGAAGACCTCTTCGAGCTTCCTGCGCCAGAGCGGACTATTGATTCGGCGCGAGCTGCTCTACCTATTCGCTGGCAAGCGGCCCTTGCTGAAAAGCCTGCGCTCTCCGCTTTGGTTCTCGATGAAAAGGAGTGGTTGGATCGCGCCACGTCACTCTTACAGAATTACTTTGCCCTTGAACAACCGCACACATTTGAATCCACCTATCGTGAACTTCACCTCGAACGAAATTTGAGTGACGAGATGTATCTGCACGGCTATGTCGATCGCATCGATGTAGCTCCGACTGGTCAGGTTCGTATCGTTGATTACAAGACAGGAAAGTCACCGAAGCCTGGTTGGGAAGAGAAGGCGCTCTTTCAGCTCCGCGTCTACGCACTTCTCTATTGGCAGAATGAAGGAGTACTCCCTTCTTTGCTTCAGCTCATCTACCTTGGGGATTCACAACTAGTGAAAAGCTCACCTACCGAAGCACAGTTGCTTTCAACTGAGAGAATTCTTAAAAATATTGGTGCAGAGATCCTGACTGCAATTGATACCAATCACTTTCCAACTAAGAAGTCGCGCCTCTGTGACTGGTGTTTCTTTAAATCAATCTGCCCTGCACATGTAAAGCCTTAAGGGCTAATTTGCGTTGAAATACTTCGCTTCAGGGTGGTGAACGATAATTGCCGAAGTAGATTGCTCTGGATGAAGCTGGAACTCTTCAGATAGTTCAACTCCGATACGACCAGGCTCGAGCAATTCACAGAGCTGAGTTTGTTGTTCAATATCTGGGCAGGCCGGGTATCCAAATGAGTAGCGAGAGCCACGGTATCCCTGATCAAGGATTCCCTGGATATCTGGAGCATCGTCGCCACGAACTGACATCTCTTCGCGAATACGCGCATGCCAATGTTCAGCCAAAGCTTCAGTGAGCTGGACAGATAAGCCGTGCAATTCAAGATATTCACGATATGCGTTGGCAGCAAAGAGTTCATTCGCTGCCTTACTGACAGTGTTTCCCATCGTGACAACATGAAAGGCAACAACATCGACTTTTCCAGATTCACGCGAGGCGAAGAAATCTGAGAGACAGAGTCTGCGATCTCGACGCTGACGTGGGAATGAGAAGCGAGTGCGCTCCTTACCCTTATCGGGACCTTCGTGATGAAGAATGACTAAATCGTTACCTTCTGAGACGCAAGGGAAATATCCATAAACCACCGCAGCTTCCAACCAGCCCTTTGATTGCACTTCATTCAGAAGTGCGCGAAGACGAGGTCGGCCTTCAGTTTCAGCCATAGCTTCATACTCGCCACGAGCTCCCTTGAGACCCCATTGACCCATGAAGAGTGCTCGCTCATCGAGCATCCCAACATAATCTGCTAGCGGAATACCTTTAACGATTCGTGAACCGAAGAAAGGTGCGCTTGGAATATCGATATCGACTGCTACATCGCTACGACGTGTATCAATCTCGGTTGGTTCATCAATAGCTTTAACAGTCTTCACTCGTCGTTCGCGAAGTGCAGGAAGCGCTGCACCTTCATCGCCACGCTTCACCGCCATGATGGCATCCATCAGACGAAGACCTTCAAAGGCATCGCGCGCATAACGAACTTCTCCAGGAAAGACGCCAGCTAAATCTTGTTCAACGAATGCACGAGTGAGCGCTGCTCCCCCGAGGACAATCGGCCATTTCTGATCTAGCCCGCGAGAGGTCAGTTCTTCTAGGTTCTCTTTCATAATCACGGTAGATTTCACAAGAAGGCCGGACATGCCAATGGCATCGACCTCGTTCTCTTGCGCCGCATCAATAATCTGATTAATTGTCTGCTTGATTCCAATATTCACAACTTGGTAACCATTGTTAGAGAGAATGATGTCAACCAGATTCTTGCCAATATCGTGGACATCGCCCTTCACTGTTGCCAGAAGCATTCTGCCGCGGCCAGCATCGCTGGTCTTCTCCATATGTGGCTCGAGGTAGGCAACCGCAGACTTCATCACCTCTGCGCTCTGTAGAACAAAGGGAAGTTGCATTTCGCCCTTAC
>JAIXPU010000137.1 GCA_027486075.1 Streptomycetaceae bacterium
GGTCCACGAACTGCCGCTGAACTTCTCGAGAATGTCGATGCCTTTAACTTAGAGCTTCCAGCTGATATCTGGGCAGAGCTCGAAGGCGCCAACCTCATCGAAAGGATCCCTGCATGAGCGTTCGTCGTATCGCGCAAGTAATAGGTGTAAAGCCTGATGACATCGAAGAGTATGAACGTATCCACGCAGATGTATGGCCGACTGTCCTTGCCACAATCAAGAAAGCAAATATCCAGAACTACTCAATATTTCGTTACGAGCACCTGCTCTTTGCCTACATGGAATACACAGGTACAGATTACGAAAAGGATATGGCGACCATAGCCGCCGACCCTGAAACTCAGCGTTGGTGGAAGATCACCGATCCTATGCAGAGCCAAGTTCCAGAAGCTCGCCCAGGCGAGTGGTGGCACGTCATCCCTGAAAACTTCCACGTCGACTAGTTTGGATTTTAATGAAACTTTCAGTACTTCACACCAAAAATGAGCAGTATCGCTTTGCTGTAACTGTTGATGACGTGCACCGCACTGTTGCATCTCTTCCAACTCTGACTGAAGCGATGCACCTGACTCTGGCTGAACTCAAGGCCGCAGTATCTCAAGCAAGTACTGAAATCACCGGAACTCTTGCCGCTCCTATCTCTCCTGAGATTGAACTATGGGGCGCAGGAGTTACTTATCTTCGCTCTCGCGATGCACGTAAAGAAGAGAGCGGTGTACCTGATGTCTATCAACTGGTCTATGAAGCAGACCGCCCCGAGCTCTTCTTTAAATCCACTGCCGTGCGAGCGCGCGGTACCAACGCGCTGATCGGAATTCGCTACGACAGCGAAGCATCAGTTCCAGAACCAGAAGTTGCCATCTATATAAATAAGCATCGCGAAATCATTGGTTACGCCATTTGTAATGATGTCACAGCGCGTTCTATTGAGGGCGAAAATCCTCTCTATCTCTCACAAGCCAAGATTTATGTCGGTTCGACTTCTCTCGGCCCAGATATCACTCCATCATGGCTAGCGCCAGCAAGAGATGCGATGGCAATTAAGGCGAAGATTGTGCGTGGAGGAAGCACCCCATGGGAGGCTGAAACCTCTCTCGGACAACTCAACCGCACACTCGAAGATTTAGTGGATTATGTATTTAGATGCCAGGACTTTCCTCATGGCCTCATCCTCTCTACCGGTACCGGAATTGTTCCGCCTATGGATGTATCCCTTGAAGCTGGCGATATCGTTGAAATAAAGGTGGCAGGAGTCGGCACCCTTACAAATAAAGTTGAAGTTATTCCAGAACGGGTGAAGTAAGCGATGCGCGTCTGGACCCAATGGTCAGATCTCTCTGCGCCGGAAGGAATCACACTTCTATCTCCCGATAACTTCCCACTCGATAGCGCTGATCTATCGCAGATAGATATGTATGTACCTTCTTATATGGGGGGCGCTCACGCACTTTCCTATGCAGCCAAGATGCCAAACCTCAAGATTCTGCAGATGCTTAACGCCGGTTATGACGATGCCCTGGCATACCTTCGCCCTGGGCTAACGCTCTGCAACGCTCGCGGCGTGCACGATGCATCAACTGCAGAGCTTGCAGTAGGGCTTGCCATTGCTTCTCGTCGCGGCTTTGCTGAATTTATCCGCGAACAAGCAACAGGTACCTGGAACCATCGTCGTTTTCCTGCGCTTTCTGATAGCAAGGTTGGAATCATTGGATTTGGATCAATCGGAAAAGAGGTAGCTCGCAAGCTCTCTGGTTTCGATGTATCGATCACAGCATTTACCCAATCTGGCCGCGATGGCACAGTAAAGATTGATGATTTAGATAAGCATCTTCCTCAACTCGATATCGTCATTTTGATTCTGCCTCTGACTGACTCATCTCGCCACATGTTTAACGCAGCGCGTTTAGCTTCCATGAAAGATGGTGCGCTCATCGTCAATGTTGCGCGTGGTCCAATTATCGAAACCGAAGCGCTCATTAAGGAACTTAACTCACGTCGCATCTACGCAGCTCTCGATGTGACAGATCCTGAACCGCTACCGCAAGGACATCCTCTCTGGAGCGCTCCCAATCTCATCGTGGTTCCACACGTTGGCGGAAATTCAGAGGCCTTTGAACCACGCGGGCGAGCCCTGATTGAATCGCAGTTGAAGTCACTTGCCGCCGGCAACCCGCTTGAACACGTTGTTGCCCAAGGCTAAATTTCGAAGATGAGAATCGATTCCCACCATCATCTCTGGGATTTATCTGCCCGCGATTACGACTGGATGGCCGGCGATCAGATGGCGCCGATTCGCCGTAACTTTGCTATCGCAGATCTTCACTCAGCGATAGCCGGAACCGGCGTAGAGCGCACAGTCTTTGTACAAGCGAGTATGACCCATGAAGAAACCTATGAAGCACTTGAATTAGCTGAGCAGGTAGCAACAATAGTTGCGGTTGTGGGCTGGCTTGATGTGGATTCGCCCGCATCTTTGGCAGAGTGCGAAAAGTACTTAGCCGCAAAGGGTGGCAGTTATCTCAAAGGTATCCGCGATATTGCGCAAGATCATCCAGATTCCAATTACTTAGCTAGGCCGCAAGTAATTAAGACTGTGCAAGGTCTTGGTAAGTTAGATATCACTTATGACATCTTGACCAAGACACCTGAACTTAAAGCAGCTATTGAATTAGTGCGTGCATGTCCTGATACTCGCTTTGTCCTTGACCATATTTCAAAGCCATATATCTCGCGCCAAGAGCTAGAACCGTGGAAATCTTTCATCAATGAGTTGGCTTCTTTTGAAAACGTTTCCTGCAAGATTTCCGGATTAGTAACTGAAGCCAATTGGAAGGATTGGGAAGTTTCAGATTTCACTCCATACACAGATCACATCATCGAAAGTTTCTCGACATCGCGAATAATGTTTGGCTCGGATTGGCCGGTGGCTCTACTTGCTGCAGATAGTTACCAGCAGGTAGTTGATCTCGCCGAAAAAGTCACAGACGGATTCTCGGATAGCGAGAAAGAAGCCTTCTGGGCGCTGAACGTAGCGCGCAGTTACAAGATAACGAACCTGTAACAATCGGCCCGTTACGCCTGCAAATTCTGATTATTTCTTGAATCTGACCTACCCCGCGCCTAGGATTCCCATACAGCAATTCCGCTGCTTTTGAAGGGAAACACATGAAGAAAGGTCTAATGGCAGTAGCTGCAGTAGCAGCACTCGCATTGGTAACTGGCACAGCTGCTCCAGTAACAGCAGCAGACAAGACCCTCAAGATCTATTTGATCTCAAAGGGCGAAACACATCAGTTCTGGCAAGCAGTTAAGTTGGGTGCTGAGACACAAGCTAAGAAGATGAACGCAGAGATCGTCTTCCAGGGTCCAGCAGCTGAAACAATGATCGATAAGCAACTCGAAATGCTTGATGCAGCAATTGCAGTTAAGCCAGATGCAATCGGTTACGCAGCTCTCGGAACAACACAGTCTGTTCCTAACTTGAAGGCTGCAAACGATGCAGGCATTCCTGTTTACATGTTCGATACAGCAGCAAGCTGCCCAGGCAAGCTTGGCGTTGCATCAGATTGTGCACTTGGAGTTGCTTACACAAACAGCACAGCAGCTGGTGCACTAGCTGCAGACAAGATGTCAGCTCTTCTTAAGGGTAAGGGTAAGGTTTTGGTTGTTGGTCACTCACAGACAAACCAGACCGGTATCGACCGTGCAAACGGCTTTATCAACCAGATCAAGAAGAAGCACAAGGGCATCAAGCTCCTCAAGACTCAGTACGCTGAGGGTGGAGACGCTCTTAAGGCACAGGAAATCATTAGCGCAGCACTTGTTGCTAACAAGGACCTCAAGGGCATCTACGGAACTAACGAAGGCGTTTCAATCGGAGCTGGCCAGGCATTCAAGGCAGCTAAGTTGAAGAACGGCGCAGTTAAGTTGATCGGCTTCGACTCAGGAAAGCAGCAGATTGCAAACATCAAGTCTGGTCTTCAGACTGGTGCAATCACACAGAGCCCAATGGGTATCGGTGCTAAGACTGTAGAAGCGCTTGTTAACTACGTACGTAACAAGACAGTTCCAAAGCCACTTATCGACACTGGCTTCTACTACTACGATGCAAAGAACATCAGCGACCCAACAGTTGCTGGAAACCTCTACGAATAAGTCAAAACTGACTCATTTGTGATTAGTTAAGGCATGATGGCCGGGAGCAATCTCGGCCATCATGCTTTACTATTCGATTACTTTCAGCGACGTTAATCAAAGTTTGTGGGGAAATAATGGCAACAGCTCAACTCTTATCGCTTACTGGCGTAAGTAAAGTGTTTCCAGGTGTAAAAGCCCTAGATAACGTTCAGTTTGATCTCAACGAAGGCGAAGTACATGCCATCGTTGGCGAAAATGGAGCTGGCAAATCAACTCTGATGAAAATCCTCTCAGGTATCTATAAGAAAGATGCTGGCGATGTTAAATACCGCGGCCAATCTGTAGAAATCCCAAACCCGTTTGAAGCACAGCGCTTGGGCATCAGCATCATCCACCAAGAACTTAACTTGATGCCCCACCTAACGGTTGCGCAGAATATTTATATCGGCCGTGAAGATCGCCGGCCAGGCCGAGTATTTCTCGATAATCCAAAGCTCAATGAAGAAGCAGCCAAGTTGCTGGCAGAGCTTGAACTTAACCTTGATCCAAAGGCAATTGTTGGCGAGCTAACAATTGCAAAGCAGCAGATGGTAGAAATCGCGAAGGCAGTGTCCTATCGCGGAACAGTAATCATCATGGATGAGCCAACCTCATCTTTGACTCCAGCCGAGACCGATGCTCTCTTTAAGATTATTCGTACCCTCAAAGCTGCCGGTAAGGGCGTTGTCTATATCTCTCACCGCCTCGAAGAGTTAGCAAAAATTACCGACCGCATCACAGTTATTCGTGATGGCCAGTATGTAAAGACCTTGAAAACCACCGAGACCTCGATTCCTGAGGTTATTTCGCTCATGGTTGGACGTAAGGTAGATCAAGATCAGCGTCCTACCAACCGTAATATCAGCTCTGAAATCGTCATGAAAGTTGATGGCATCTCAGATCGCCACCTGCTTCGCGATGTCTCTTTCGAACTTCGTAAAGGCGAAATTCTGGGATTTGCGGGCCTCATGGGCGCAGGTCGCACAGAACTCGCTCGCGCAATCATCGGTGCTGATCCAAAGACTGCCGGCACAATCACTCTTCATGGCAAAGAGGTAAAGATCAAACAACCATCTGATGCCGTAGCTGCCGGAATCGGTTACCTCTCTGAAGATCGTAAGCGCTTTGGTCTTCTCCTGATTCAAAACCTCACCTTTAACGTGATCCTCTCCTCGATTCCACGTTTCTCTAAATTTGGATGGCTCCGAATTAAGCCTGCGGCAGGTGTAACTCGCGATGTCATCTCACAGCTGCGCGTGCGCACACCTTCCGAGAACCAGTTTGTTAAGAACCTCTCTGGCGGAAATCAGCAGAAGGTCGTCATCGGTAAATGGCTTACCCGTAACTGCGACATCTTGATATTCGATGAACCAACCCGTGGAATCGATGTGGGCGCAAAGGATGAGATCTACAAGCTGCTAACAAAGCTAGCTGAAGAAGGAAAATCAATCATCATGATTTCATCTGAGCTTCCTGAAATCTTGCGCATGTCAGATCGCGTTGCGGTTATGTGTAACGGTCGCCTTACCGGCATCATCGATAATAAAGATGCCAACCAAGAAGTCATCATTGAATACGCAACAAAATTTAGCGACGAACTACCGGCAGTTCACTAAGAGGGAGAAGAGAAACATGTCAGAAGACCTAACAACTACTCAGTCAGAGGGCGGAAATAAGGTTTCAGCCTTTGTCCGTCGCGAGATTGGACGAGTTGCAGCCTTAGCTAGCCTTGTCATCATCTTCACCTTCTTCACCATCATGCGCCCTGTCTTTGCCTCTTGGGCAAATGTCTCGGGCGGTATCTTGATGTCTACGACAGTGATTGGTCTGCTTGCAATCGGAGTTACCTTCGTGATTATTACCGGTGGTATCGACCTTTCTGTCGGTACATCGATGGCACTCGTTGCAGTTATCACCGGTAAAACAGTGATGGCATACGACCTCAATGTCTGGACTGGAATTCTCTTTGGAATGCTGGTGGGTGGCCTCTTAGGCGCCATCAATGGATTGCTAATTACGGTACTCAAATTGCCAGCCTTTATCGCAACTCTTGCAACTATGAAGGGTGCACAGGGTCTGGCTCTGATCATTTCAGATATGAAGCCAATTCTCTTCGCAACAGATGTTGAAGGATGGGATCAAATTGCTCGCGGAAATATCATCCCTAACTTCCCGAACGCTGTTCTGATTCTCTTTGTAGCAGCAATTATTGGCTCACTGATTCTCAATAAGACAGTACTTGGTCGCTACAACTTCGCGATTGGTTCTAACTTAGAGGCGACAAAGCTCTCTGGCGTTAAGGTCAATCGCTGGTTGGTTGCTATCTACGCTCTCTGCGGTGTTTATGTTGGTCTTGCTGCAGTAGTTATCACCTCACGCCTGGGCTCTGCGCAGCCAGACCTTGGTCTTGGATACGAGCTAGAAGCAATCGCGGCAGTCATCATCGGCGGAACTTCACTCTTCGGCGGCAAGGGAACTATCGGTGGAACTGTTATCGGTGCACTCATCATGTCAGTTCTTATTAATGGACTTCGTATCCTTGAACTTCAGCAAGAGTGGCAATACGTCGTTGTTGGTGCAGTTATCCTCTTTGCAGTCTTTGCAGATAACCTACGCCGTCGTCGCGCAGGTGACACAACCGTCTGATCAGTTACGTTAAAAGAAGGCCCCCGTGCGAATGTGCGGGGTTTTCTTCTTTCTAGAGACGCCCTGCCTGATGAACTCGCTTTAAGAACTCTTGGGTCTTAGCGTTCTGAGGGTTATGTAATACCTGTTCAGCACTTCCTCGTTCAACGATATTGCCTGACTCAAGAAAGCAGACTTCATCGGCTACCTGCGTTGCAAATCCCATTTCATGCGTTGCCAGCACCATAGTCATGCCATCGCTCTTGAGATCACGGACGGCAGAGAGAACTTCATTAACAAGTACTGGGTCAAGGGCAGATGTGACTTCATCTAGGAGAAGCAAGCGAGGGCTGACTGCTAGTGAGCGAATGATTGCTACTCGCTGCTGCTGTCCCCCACTAAGGCGATCAGGATATTGATCAGCCTTATCAGCTAAATCAAAACGCTTAAGAAGATGCAGCGCATGCGCGTTAGCCTCATCGGCACTCTTTCCATGCACTTTAATGGGCGAGAGCGTGATGTTCTCCAAGACTGTCTTATGTGGAAATAAGTTAAATGATTGAAAGACCATACCAAGGCGGCGACGGACCTCATCTACATTGATCAGTGGATCTGAAATCTCTTGGCCATCTAAGAAAATCTGGCCATCATCAATTGATTCCAATAGGTTGATACAACGTAAGAGGGTGGACTTACCTGAGCCTGAAGCCCCAATAAGTACTGTCGCCGTATGTTCTGGCACTTTGAGCGATAAATCGTGGAGGACAACATCAGGACCAAAGGACTTGCGCACATTTACTAGCTCGAGGACGTTACTCATTAGATGGCACCTTCTGAGTTCTGCGCGCTTGTACGTTGCCTGATTGCGCGATCTGTATAGCGCGTCATTGGGATTGTGATGAGGAGAAAGAGAATCGCTGCCACAACGTAAGGTGTGTAGTTAAAGGTGCGGCTAGCGTTTATTTGAGCAGCGCGCACAGCATCTGTGACTCCCAAAATCGAGACCAAACCTGTGTCTTTAAGGAGTGAGACAAAGTCGTTCAGCAGTGGAGGAACCACGCGGCGTATCGCTTGTGGCAAGACAACAAAGCGCATCGTCTGTCCTGAAGTGAGCCCAAGAGAACGAGCAGCTGCGCGCTGACTTGGGTGGATAGATAAAATTCCGCTTCGAATAACTTCAGCGACATATGCCGAGTAAGTGAGAACAACTGCAACGGTTCCGAGGAAGATGACATTGCTGGATACGCCAGAGAGCCCTAAAGCCGGAACACCAAAGCCAACCAGCAAGATAATCAAGATCAATGGTGCACCGCGGAAGATATCGACGTAGGCAGTTGCTAAGAATCTAAATGGGGTAAGCGCCGGTGACTTTGTAGTTCGCAGCAAAGCAAGGCCAAGTGCAATAACACCAATCGCTGCCCCACCAATAAAGGTGAGCTGTAAGTTGATCCAGAGCCCTTGAACGACTGTCGGAAATACCTCGCGGCCATAATCAATATCGAAGAATGTGGCTTTGACTGTCTCCCAGCCCGGTGAGGTAACAAGAATTATCGCAAGAGTTCCGAGGACGAAAATAGAAGAAGCCGCAGCAATACTTGCTTGCTTGCGGCTGATCCTGCGACGAGATTTACGTCGTTCTAGTTCACGGGAGCTTGGCGACCAAGCAGAGCTTTTCTTCTCTGACATGGTCGCCAAACTACCTTGTTTACTGCTGAGTTTCTATTAAGGCTTCAATACAGGGGCGCCAGCACCAGTTGCTAGCCACTTATCTGTAATTGTTGCGAGTGTTCCATCTGCAGTAATGGCATCAACAGCGCCAGTTACGCAAGATGTGAGCTTGCTTCCCTTTGAAAGTAAGAGACCAAACTGATCTCCTTCACCAGTTGATGGAAGTTGACCAACGATAAGACCGTTTGGAACTTCAACTCCTGATAGGTAGAAAGCTGTTGGTAGATCTACAACAAGACCATCAATCTGCTTGTTCTTGAGTGCAGATACACCTGCTGCATTGTCGTTAAATACCTGTGGCTTGCTGCCAATCTGGTTCTCGATTGCATCAAGTGAGGTGGTACCGACTGCAGCTCCAAGCTTTGCACTCTTGAGCTCTGCAAGGGTTGTCTTTCCTTCAATCTTGCTTCCCTTGAATGAGACAATTGCCTGTGGAGCTGTGTAATAAGGTGATGAGAAATCAACAGCCTTCTTGCGATCCTCAGTAATTGAGAACTGCTGCAAGTTGAAGTCAAACTTCTTCTCTCCAGGTGTTACAGCTGAGTCAAATGTTGTACGGACCCAGGTGACGTCTCCTGCTTCAAAGCCGAGCTGCTTAGCTACTGCGTAAGCGACTGCGCCTTCAAAACCTTCAGCAGATTCTGGCTTATCGTCGATAACCCATGGGTAGTACGCAGGTTCACCGGTTGCGATGGTGAGCTTGCCTTCAGTGATTGTTGCTAGATCTCCCTTTTCGCATGATGCAGAAGCTGATGACGAATCGTCATTGCCAAGTCCGCATCCTGAGAGTGCGAGAGCAGCAGCGATTACCGCTGCAGTGATAATTCCAAAACGTTTTTGCACGTAAGCTCCTTAAGGTTGGGGCGAGATAAATACTGGGGAAGCGTATTAACCCTGTCCCCCAATGTCGACTCGCAAATGAACTGCAGGTAGCCGAACAAAGCAAAACGCCCCTCTTATAGAAGGGCGTAATGGTGGCGGGTGAAGGATTTGAACCTTCGAAGGCAGAGCCGGGGGATTTACAGTCCCCTCCCATTGGCCGCTCGGGCAACCCGCCAGGGTCTTACGGCTTGCGTAGATTACCTTATTTACTGAAACTCTTGAAATCCGCGCTATTCAGGAAGGATGACAGGCACCTGAGTAATCAAGCCGCCATCAATGACATATGAGGCGCCAGTGATGATTGCTGATTTATCAGAACATAAGAATCCAACGAGATTGCCAATGTCATGGATGCTCGCCATGCGTCCGATGGGATGAGATAGACCCCATTCATGAAGAAGATCTTCTTCGCTTCGTTCACCTTTAAATGATTGTGCGGTGGCACGGAGCATCGGTGTATCAACACATCCCGGAAGAACTGCGTTACAACGAATCTGCTCGCCTGCATAATCAACTGCAATTGCACGAGTAAGTGCATTGACGGCTCCCTTAGAGGCGGCATATGCAACTACTCCTTTTTGGTTAGCCAGAGATTGCACAGAAGAAATATTGACGATTGATCCACCTTTAGCTTTACGCATAAATGGAACCGCATACTTTGTTGTCAGATACATCGCCTTCACATTGACGCCAAAGGTTTTTTCCCAGATCTCATCTGTGGTTTCTTCAGCGTTGCCATAGGTCTGAACGCCTGCGCTATTTACCAAATAATCAATGTGTCCGTGCTTATTGCCGGCCTCTGTGACAGCCTTTTTAACCTGGTCTTCAGATGAGATATCTACCTTGACCGCGGCGAATCGATCGCCGTAGCTCGCAAACTCCTTCTGTGCGCTGGCAAGAGCTGTGTCATCAACATCAAAGATGGTAACCGTCGCACCATCTTCAAGGAGTCGCTGCGCGCTACCAAATCCAATTCCCTTAGCTCCCCCAGTAACAATTGCTACCTTATTCATGGAAATTGCTCCTTATCTGTGCGCCGCTCTTCTGAACTTCTTCAATTGTGCGTGAACCCGAAAGTGACATTCCATTGATGAATTCGCGGCGCATCAAGTCAATTACTTGCTGCACCCCTTTTTCACCATTGGCCATGGCGCCATAGAGATAGGCGCGACCGATAAAGACTGCCTTCGCCCCCAACGCGATTGCGCTTAGGGCATCTAGGCCAGACATCATGCCGCCGTCGATATAGACCTCAACCTTTTTGCCAACGGCATCTACTACCTCAGGCAGAATCTCTAGCGGTACCGGACCGCGATCAAATTGGCGTCCACCATGGTTAGAGAGAATGATTCCTTGCACTCCGCACTTAGCCACTGCTTTGGCATCGGCAACGCTCTGGATGCCTTTGACAATGATCGGGCCAGACCAGACAGTGCGTAACCATTTAATGTCATCAAAATCAGTTGATGGATCAAAGATGAGCGCAGCTAATTCAGAGAGCGGTTTATCCCAACCACGGAAAGCTGCAAACTCGAGTTTTCCGGTTGTAAAGAGGTTGAGCCACCAGATTGGTTTACGTGCAATCGAAAGAACAGTGCTTAACCTAATCTTTGGTGGAACGGTAAGACCATTGCGGTTATCTCGATAACGAAGCCCAGCGACTGGTGTGTCAACTGTCAGCACTAGAGCTTCAAATCCAGCATCCTTTGCCTGCTTGATAACTGCCAAGGTGTCAGAGCGGTTCTTCATTACATAGAGCTGAAACCATCTACGTGCACTTGGAACTGCAGCTGCGAGTTCTGCAGGCGAAGTTGTTCCCATCGTCGAGAGCGCATAAATCAAATTGTTCTGAGCTGCCACATTTGCAACTGCTGGTTCGCCAACATGGTGCATTAAACGGGTATAGCCGGTCGGTGCAAAGCAGATTGGTAGATCAATACTCTTTCCAAGGATCTTTGTCGAAGTATCAATATCTGAAACATCACGTAGAACGCGTGAGTTGATCTCAACTCGAGCAAGGGCTTGGCGAGTGCGGTCGTAGGCAACTTCATCTACAGCGCTTCCCTCGACATAATCAAAGACAACTTTTGGGGTGCGCTTCTTTGCGATGGCAGCCAGATCAGCAACGTTCTGTGCCCGTTGTAACTTGCCCTTGTAGGGGTTAAGCGATGGCAAGGTCCAGTCAATTAAGGACCAGAAATACGGAAGGCTCGGCAGTTTTCTTGAGCTCCGAATCATGAGCACAAATTACCCTACAATGGCGCACATTAGAATGCGTCAATAAGACTAGAAGTAAGAATTGAATTACCAAAGGGGTCCAGAACGTGGCAGATAGCAGTTTCGACGTAGTTTCAAAGATTGACCGTATGGAGCTCGATAACGCGATTAACCAAGCCATCCGCGAAATCGATACGCGCTTTGACTTTAAAAATACCGGCGCCAAGATCGAACTGACCGGTGACAAGCTTGCCATCGAAGCAGGCACTGAAGAACGCGCTAAGGCCGCTCTCGATGTCGTCAAAGATAAGATGATTAAGCGTGGAGTATCCCTGAAGCATCTTGATGCTGGTGAACCACAGCTTTCCGGAAAGATCTACAAGATTGCCTGCACCCTTAAAGAAGGTATCTCGACTGAGAACGCAAAGAAGATTGCAAAGTTCTTACGTGATGAGGGCCCAAAATCAATTAAGACTCAGATTCAAGGCGACGAGCTACGCGTGACTTCTAAGAGCCGTGATGATTTACAAGAAGCTATTGAGCAGATTAAGAACGGTAAATTTGAGTTTGCTGTCCAATTTGTTAATTTCCGATAGGTGGCAAAGGTAAGGAGCGAATACTCGCTCGGACTTCTCTTCGGGGTTAGCGCCTACGTTTTTTGGGGCCTCTTTCCGCTCTACTGGCCGTTACTTAAACCTGCCAGTCCACTAGAAATCGTCTCTCATCGCGCAGTTTGGACTCTAGTTTTCTGCATCATTGTCCTGGCGCTTTTACGTCAACTTAAATCAACGCTAGCAATCATGAAGCGCCCAAAGAAGATGGCAGGGCTCTTTGCAACAACTGTCCTTATCTCAATCAACTGGCTTACCTATATCTGGGCAACAAATAATGGCCATGTTGTTGAAGCAGCTCTTGGTTATTACATCAATCCCCTGATCATCATCGCTTTTGGAGTTCTTTTACTGCGCGAGAAGATGCGTCCGCTGCAATGGGTTGCAGTTGGTATCGCAGCAATCGGTGTAACGATTCTGACTATCGATTACGGTCGCTTACCTTGGGTTGCGATTTCACTCGCACTTTCTTGGGGAACATACGGGTTATTGAAGAAGAAGTTAGATTTAGGTGCGCTTGAAGGCCTCACTATCGAAACGCTTATCTCACTTCTTCCCTATGGCTTCTACCTCTACTACCTTGGCAATCAGGGCACAGGGCAATTTGGAAGCGGAGTGGGCCTCACAATTCTCTTAATTGCAGCTGGCGCCATGACCGCTATTCCGCTGCTGTTATTCAATGGCTCTACTACTCGCCTGCCATACAGCACCATCGGCCTTTTGCAATACATCACGCCAACAATTCAATTCTCAATCGGAGTCTGGATTAATCACGAAGAGATGCCAACTGCACGTTGGATTGGATTTGTTGTTATCTGGTTAGCGCTGGCAACTCTTGGAACAGATCTATTTCGCTCAAGCAGAGCGATCGACAATCGCATCGCACAATGAGAAGAGCGCGCCAGTGACTTCATTTACTGGCAGCGGACCAAGAGCAGCGCGAGCATCACGAGCAACCTGTTGTAGTTGAGCCTTTGACTCTTCGAGAGCCGGATGGGTACGCAACTCTTTAAGTACGCTCGCAACTACTGCTTCATCTTTAATGGGAGCGCTGACCAGCTTCTGTAGCTCTTTATCTTCAGGACGAGTTGATTTCATGAGATTGAGAGTGACAAGCGTTGGCACACCTTCACGCAAATCTGTTCCTGGAATCTTTCCAGATTGATGAGAATCGCTAGCAATATCAATAATGTCATCGGCTAGTTGAAATGCGATACCAATCTTTTCGCCAAATACTGTAAGGGTCTCTTTAACCTCATCTGGCGCACCTGAAACCATGGCGCCAAAGCGTGCGCTAGCTGCAATGAGTGATCCCGTCTTATCTGCAACAACTTGTAGATAATGCTCGAGCGCATCTTCACCGTTCTGCGGTCCTTGCGTCTCCATAATCTGCCCGATTACTAGACGTTCAAAGGTTGATGCTTGTAGGCGAACTGCTTCAGGGCCAATATCGGCAAGGAGGGCCGAGACCTTTGCAAAGAGATAATCTCCAGTCAAAATCGCAACTGTATTTCCCCAGCGACTATTTGCGCTTTCAACGCTTCGACGAAGACGTGCTTCGTCCATTACGTCATCGTGATACAGAGTCGCAACATGAGTAAGTTCGCAGACAACAGCAGATTCAATAATTCCAAAACGGTTCTTATCTCCGTAATGAGAGGCCAGCAAAGTCAGCAGTGGTCGCAACCGCTTTCCACCTGCTGCCACTAAGTGACGTGAGGTCTCCTCAACGAGTGGATAGTCGCCTTGAATATGGCTAAGAAGAAGGCTTTCTACCTTCTGCATGCCTAGCGCTAATTCAGCTTCTAACTCAGGGGAGATACCCGGTATTCCGATTGCTGCCATTAGCGGATGAAGAAGGCAGTTGTTTCAATGAAATTCAAGAGTGGCGCTGGGAACACGCCAAGGAGAATTGTCACCGTTGCTGAGACTGCAATTGTGATTGTAGTCAGAGCAGATGGGATGACAACGCTTGTGCCATCTTCGACTGGATCCTTAAAGAACATCAAGACGATGACGCGGATGTAGAAGAAGGCGGCAATCGCTGAGGCAAGAACACCGGTAATCAAAATTGCTGTGCTGCCTGATTCGTAAGCGGCAGAGAAGATTGAAAACTTTCCGATAAATCCTGAAGTGAGCGGAATACCAGCGAAGGTAAGGAGGTAGAGCGCAAAAACGGATGCGACCAAAGGAGAACGTTTTCCAAGGCCACTCCATCGATTAAGGTCTGTGACTTCACCAGCTGAATCGCGGATAAGGGTCACAATTGCAAAGGCTCCGAGTGTGGCGATGCCATAAGCAAATAGGTAGAAGATTGAAGAATCAAGTCCTGACTTGCTCAAGGCAATAACGCCAGCGAGTAAGAATCCGGCATGTGCGATTGATGAGTAGGCCAACATCCGCTTTACATCGCGCTGAGTGATTGCCACAACTGATCCAAAGATCATCGTAATGATTGCGATGACGACAAGTGCCGGCTTCCATTGCCACTCTGCATTTGCAAAACCAACGTAGAAGATGCGCAAGATGGCGCCAAATGCTGCAATCTTTGTCGCTGCTGCCATAAAGCCCGTGATTGCCGTTGGCGCTCCTTGATAGACATCGGGAGTCCAGGCATGGAATGGAACTGCTCCAACTTTAAAGAGAAGTCCTACTGAAAGGAATGCAATTCCCATGAGCAAGAAGATGTCGTTTCCTGCTCCACCCACGATGCTCTCTTGGATTCCAGACAGCGTGATTGTGCCTGAGTAGCCATAGAGATAGGCGATTCCAAAGAGGAAGAAGGCTGATGAGAAAGCGCCTAGTAGGAAGTACTTCAGCGCTGATTCCTGTGACATCAGGCGGCGGCGACGTGAAAGGCCAGCCATCAGATAGAGAGGCAGAGATAAAATTTCAAGAGCAACAAAGAGAGTAATGAGATCTGTCGCAATTGGGAAAATCAACATTCCTGCAACCGCAAAGAGGGTAAGTGGATATACCTCGGTCACACGCATATCGCCCTGAAGTGCTTGGCGCTCTTCTTGAGATCCCGGAACTGCCGCAGCGAGTGCCGTGAAGTTCTCTTGATCTGCGATTAAGAAGATTGCCAAGAACGAGATGATCAAAATCGAAGCTTGAATGAGAACAGCCGCGCCATCAAATGCAACTGAACCCATGGCGGCATCAACCGATGATTGGTTACGAACTGTCATCAGAGCTGCAAAAGCTGCGACGAGAGCGAATGTGGAGATAAAGAGTTGAGAGCTATGGCGAGCCGCACGTGGAGCAAAAGCTTCAATCAAAACGCCGATGATGGCGCCGGCAAAGACGATAAGAATGGGAGCTAGTTGCGCGTAGTTCAAGACCGGAGTTACAAATGTCATTTACTTACCTGCGCTCTCTGATGGAACTGGATCCGTAAATCCTTGTGACTCAATTACCTGCGCTGCCACCGGGTTGATGACGTTGAGCAAAGGAGCGGGATAGAAACCAAGGGCAATAATGACCGCCATGACAGGTGCAATAGCGAACTTCTCGCGGCGATTGAGATCTGGCAAGTTCTCATTTCCAGGTGTTGTCGGCCCATGAAGCGCCTTCTGTACTGGAATCAAAATGTAAAGAGCTGCCAAAACGATTCCAAAGGTGGCAAGTACTGCAGCAACTGGATAGCGAGTAAACGTTCCAACTAGAACTAAGAATTCGCTGACAAAGCTTGAGAGTCCAGGTAACGCCAGTGATGACATGCCTGCGATGAAGAATGACCACGCCATTACTGGAGTAACTCTTTGGAGTCCACCAAAATCAGCGATTGTCGAAGATCTACGTCGCGCGATCATCCAGCCAGCAACGATGAAGAGCGCTGCTGTCGAGAAGCCGTGGTTAAACATGTAGAGAATTGCACCGCTATGGCCTTGAGTGGTCATTGCGAAGATTCCCATGGTGATAAAACCAAAGTGAGAGATTGATGTGTAAGCAATAAGGCGCTTGATATCGCGGGCTCCGATTGCCAAGAAGGCACCATAGAGAATTGAGATAACGGCAAGAGTGATGATTACTGGCGTAAATGTCTTCGATGCATCTGGAAAGAGCGAGAGACAGAAGCGGATCATTCCGAAAGTTCCGACCTTATCGAGCACGCCCAGCAAGAGCACTGAGGTGCCAGGTGTTGCTGATGCTGCTGCATCAGGTAACCACGTGTGTAGCGGCCAGACCGGCGCCTTAATTGCAAAGGCGATAAAGAACCCAAGGAAGAGCAGGTTTTGAGTAGTTGAGCTCATGTAGTTATGCATCTCTGACAACTCCGTGATGTCAAAGGTTGCTCCGCCATTCTTACTTGAAATGACGTAGAGGCCGATGATTGAAGCGAGCATCAAAAGACCACCAAAGAGGCTGAATAACAAGAACTTCACAGCAGCTGCTGCGCGTTCTCCGCTGCCGTATCCGCCAATGAGGAAGTAGACAGGAATCAACATCGCTTCGAAGAAGACGTAGAACAAGAAGACATCGGTTGCAGCAAAAACACCGATCATCATCGTCTCAAGGACGAGGATGAGAATGTAGAAGACTTTGGCAGACCAACGTCCACCTTCTGATTCATTCCAGCCTGCCAATACAACAATTGGAGTCAAGAGAACTGCGAGAAGTATGAGGACTAGCGATAGCCCATCAACGCCAACTGCGTAATTGATTCCGAAGGATGGAATCCATTCAACAGATTGTACAAATTGGAAAGCGGTATTTGATTCATCAAAGTTAAGCCACATCATGATTGCTGAGATAGCCACAAGAATCGTTGTCCCAAGCGCTGCCTGCTTGACGCGAAGTACTTGCTCAGCAGGAATTACCGCAATAAGTAGCGCTCCGATTAACGGCAGAATTCCAAGAAGGGTTAAGGAGTTCATAGCGTGACCACCCAAATTCCTGCGATGAGAGCAACCGCGCCTACAAGGATGAGGGCGGCATAACTTCGGGCAAAACCTGATTGGGATCTACGCAGGGTCGCACCCGCGCCAAGGGCTGTTCGTCCAATTCCACGAACTGCGCCATCGACAACGTTCTCATCGCCCTTAACAAGCAAGCGAGTGAGTGCCTGGCCAGGACGCATAAAGACAGATTCGTTAAATGAATCCTGCAATAAATCCTTGCGTGCAATGCGGGTAAAGATTGAGACGTTCTCAGGAGCAACTGCATCAATCTCAGAGAGCTGATACTTCGCGATTGCAATTCCAACTCCGATAAGAACTGCTGTCAGAGCCATCGCTGAGACAACGATTGGTTCAAAGAGGTGTTCTTCGTAATGGTCTTTGCCGTGGTCGCCAAATACTGGGTTGAGCCAATTTTTCAGCGCATCACC
>JAIXPU010000121.1 GCA_027486075.1 Streptomycetaceae bacterium
AATCCATAGAGGCGCGAAGAGATGCTGCTTGAGCATCGTCGAGGGCGGTAAAGAGCGGGGCTCGTCTTACGACTTCATCTTCTTGTGGCACGTGGGTAGTTTACTCGTATGGCCGTAGATAGCGAAACCCGAAAGAACGCTCGGGCTATCTACCGAATTCTGACGAAAACCTACCCGGAAGTTCGCTGTGAACTCGATTTTGAGAACCCTTTGCAATTAATCGTGGCAGTTGTTCTCTCAGCGCAATGCACCGATAAGCGTGTCAATGCAATTACCCCAGCGCTCTTTAAGAAATACAAATCTGCAAAAGATTATGCCAAAGCTCCGCTGCCTGAAATTGAGCAGTTCATTTACTCTGCTGGTTTTTATCACGCTAAGGCGCGACATCTCAAAGGTTTGGGTCGCAAGATCGTAGAAGAGTTTGGCGGAGAAGTTCCGGCAACAATAGAAGAGTTGGTGTCGCTACCTGGAGTAGGCCGTAAGACTGCCAATGTGGTTTTAGGGCATGCATTTGGAATACCCGGAATTACAGTCGATACCCATTTCGGACGTCTGTCACGTCGATTTGAGTGGAGCTCTTCTATGGATCCAGTCAAAGTAGAACACGAAGTTGGTTTACTTATCCCAGAGAAAGAGTGGACCCATTTGTCACAGCGAATGATTTGGCATGGCAGGCGAATCTGCCATTCTCGCAAACCAGCATGTGGCGCATGCCCTCTAGCAAAGATTTGTCCATCGGCGGGAATTGGTGAGATGGATAAGGCAAAGGCGAAGCTGCTGTTAAAGAGTGATGCGGATTTCCGATGAAGCGGATATTGGTTGGCGCTGCCTTGCTTGTACTTCTGACTTCTTGTTCGATAACGAAGACCGTTCCAATTAAAGGTGAAGTTGTTAGCTGCGAGACCATTAAGTTAAAGAGTGGCCAAACGCCACCACTTGAATGCCTTGGCGGGGGTGCACCCATTGCCGCAGATGCGATTGTGGGACCAGCGCTGATCAATGTCTGGGGAACGTGGTGTGCGCCTTGTAAGCAGGAGCTACCGCATTTAGCCGATTTTCTGCAGAAGAGCGATGGCAGCGTGCAGGTCATTGGAATTGCAGTAGAAGAGAAGAGTCAGGCTGTTGTGAAGAAGTTCATCGAAAGCAATGGAATGACCTGGCCTGTTCTCTATGACAAGAGTGGATCTACTCGAGCTACATTTGGAATGGGTGTGCCTGTTACCTGGTTCATTGATGAAACTGGGGAAGTTGTGCATAAGAAGTACGGTCCATTTAACTCAACTGAAGAAATTGAATTGGCTGTTGCAAAGTATCTGGGTAAGCCATGATCTTTGATCTACTCTTTCTAGGCTTTGCAATTGCTGCGCTAGTAACTGGTTACAAAAACGGCTTGATAAAAACTATCTTGCGCAGCGCGCTCTTCATCGCTGGTGGTATCGCTGGAATGTATTTTGTCGTCGAACGCAATCAGAGTGGTTGGTTAATTGTGGCCATCATTGCTGGCGCTTATGGTGGAGCATTTCTTGGCACAGTAGTTGCTAAGTCACTTCGCTTAACAATTCTGCGTGGTCCACTTCGTTTAGCTGATTCGCTCTTAGGTGCAGCGCTTGAGGTGAGCAAATATGTACTGCTCTTCTTTATCATCGGAACCATTTTGGCCTTTGCTCCTTGGAGCACTGGAAAAGAACAGATTGCAGCGAGCCAGGTCTATGCCGAGATGAATGAACGCGCACCGGCCTTGCTCACAGAGATTCGCAAGCAGGTAGAGCAAGCGCTAGAAGTTAATCTTCGCTCGTAGCGCTCTGTAAACCTTCGGCAATCAGCTTCATTACATTGGGATCAGCCAGCGTGGTGGCATCTCCTACCGCACGGTTCTCAGCAACATCTTTAAGTAAGCGGCGCATAATCTTTCCGCTACGGGTTTTAGGTAGCTCATTAACAACCATGATTTGGCGGGGTTTAGCGATAGCGCCAATCTCTTTTGCTACATGGTCTCGTAGCTGCTTTACAAGGACTTCGCCGTTGGCATGGTCAATGCCTCCACGCAGAATGACGAAGGCGACAATTCCTTGGCCGGTGATGGCATCTTGCGCACCCACCACTGCAGCTTCAGCCACCGATTCGTGAGAAACAAGTGCGGATTCAACTTCTGTTGTTGAGATGCGATGGCCAGAAACATTCATTACATCATCAACGCGACCCAATAACCAGATCGCGCCATCGTTATCTAGCTTTGCGCCATCTCCTGCAAAGTAGATGCCAGGAAAGCGCGACCAGTAAGTCTCTTTGTAACGCTCAGTTTCGCCCCATACCCCACGCAACATAGATGGCCATGGTTGATCCAGAATCAGAAAACCACCGTGGCCATTACCAACTGCAACACCTTTATCGTCAACAACTTTTGCACTAATGCCTGGCAAGGTGCGCATCGCAGATCCAGGCTTTGTAGCTGTAACGCCCGGCAGTGGTGAAATCATGATTGCACCTGTTTCAGTCTGCCACCAGGTATCAACAATCGGACAACGATTTCCGCCAATTACCTCGCGGTACCACATCCATGCTTCAGGGTTGATTGGTTCTCCCACTGAACCGAGAAGTCTGAGTGAAGATAAGTTATGTGCGTTGGGGAATTCATCTCCCCATTTCATCCAGGTGCGAATCAGAGTAGGCGCTGTATACAAAATAGTGACGCCGTATTTTTCAATGATTTCAAAGACGCGACCTTTGTGCGGAGTATCAGGTGTACCTTCATAGATAACTTGTGTTGCGCCATTTATCAGTGGGCCGTAAACCATGTAGGAATGGCCGGTAATCCAACCCACATCAGCGGTGCACCAGTAGACATCTTCTTTCGGCTTAATGTCGAAGACAACGCGATGTGTGTAAGCAGCCTGGGTTAGGTAGCCACCAGTTGTATGAAAGATTCCCTTTGGTTTTGCAGTGGTTCCAGAGGTGTACAAGATGAAGAGTGGGTGCTCACTATCGAAGGCTGCAGGAGTATGTGATGTGCTCTGGAGATTTACGACCTCGTGCCACCAAAGATCTCGACCTTCGACCCAGGCAGTCTCTTGTCCTGTGCGCTTTACGACAAGCACCTGCTTTACATTTGTTGAACCTTTAAGGGCTTCATCAACGGCAGGTTTGAGCGCAAAGGCGGCGCCTTTTCTAAATCCACCATCGGCGGTGATAACCAACTTGGCATCTGCATCTTGGATTCGTGAAAGAAGTGCATCGGCGGAAAA
>JAIXPU010000009.1 GCA_027486075.1 Streptomycetaceae bacterium
AAGACAGAGCACACGATCGGCGATGTAGTTCTTGAGGTTAATGACCTCACCAACCCAGCGTATTTCCGTAACGTCTCATTTACCGTTCGTAAGGGAGAAATTGTTGCGCTAGCTGGCCTCGTCGGATCCGGTCGCTCTGAAATCGCCCGTTCAATCTTTGGTGTTGATTCCTACGAATCAGGATCGGTAAAGGTCAATAACAAGCCGCTGAAAAAGGGTTCACCAATCTCTGCGATGGCAGAAAAGATTGCACTCGTTCCTGAGGATCGCCGTCAACAAGGTCTCTTTATGGTCGCAGGCGTAAACCGAAATATCTCCATGGAATCCTTTGATCGACTTAAGGGTCGCATCTTCCTAAACTTTAAGAAGGAGCGCGCGCTGACCAATGAGTGGCGTGAAAACTTGAGCATTAAATATGTTAATCAATCAGATCCAGTAGATCGCCTTTCTGGTGGAAACCAGCAGAAGACAGTTCTTGCCAAGTGGCTAGCGACAGACCCAGATCTGCTGATTGTCGATGAACCAACTCGCGGAATTGACGTTGGTACCAAGGCTGAAGTCCATAAATTGATTGATAAGGCTGCCGGCGAAGGTAAGGCAATCTTGATGATTTCTAGCGAACTTCCTGAAGTTCTGGGAATGGCAGATCGCATCATTGTGATGCGTGAAGGTCGCCAAGTTACCGAGCTCTCTCGCAAGGAAGCGACACAAGAAAATGTCATCGCTGCAGCTACCACCGGAAAGAAGGGCAACTAACAGTGGCATCTTTATTGAAGAAGCGAACCTTCGGTCGCGAAGCCAGCCTCGGCGTTATCTTAATTTTCTGTATTGCAAGCACTGGATTTATTAATCCTCGCTTTGTGACAGGAGACGGAACTCGCGACCTGCTTTCAGCAACTGCCATTGTGGCTCTCTTAGCTATTGGTATGGCGCCAGTCATGATCATGCGCCATATCGACCTCTCTATTGCATCAACTGTTGGATTCTCTGCCTGGCTGGTCGCAGATTTCTGCGCCAAGAACCCATCATTTACCTGGTGGCAATGCTTTGTTATCGGTGGCGCAGTAGGTATCGCAGTCGGTGCACTCAACGGTCTCCTTGTTGCAGGCCTGCGCCTTCCATCTCTCGTTGTCACGCTCGGTACTCTCTACATTGTTCGTGGTGGAGTTTATGTTGTCTCAAACTCCGTGGATTACAACGCACAAGAGATGCCACCAAGTTTGCTCTCACTCGGCCAACAAACTTTTGGTGGCTTGTTGCCTTTCCCATTCTTGATGGTCATCGTCTTAATGGTGATTGTTGCTTGGTATATGAAGTACACCAAGGCAGGCCGTGATTGCTATGCAATTGGTAGCAATCCACCAGCTGCAGATCTTGTGGGACTTAAAGTATTCCGCAGAACATTCTTGGCGTATATCTTCTGTGGATTTATCGCCGGTATCGCAGGCGTCTTCTACTTGATGCGCTTTGCGCAAGTCGACTCAACTGCTTTCTATGGGCAAGAGCTTGCCGTTGTTGCAGCTGCAGTTATCGGTGGAATCGGTCTTCTTGGCGGCGCAGGAACTGCAGTCGGTGTTGTTATCGGCGCGCTACTCGTGCAGACAATTCAAGGCGCACTTGCTGCCCTAGGCGTTGATGCCTTCTGGAAGGCGGCAATCAATGGCCTCCTCCTTATTGTTGCAATCTACGCAGATCGTGTCTTGGCACGAAGAACCGAGAACGCCTTACTGGCACAACGAATCAAGGAAAGGGTTTAGCCGTGTCTGAGAAAAATACCTTTAAAGTTCGCAAGTCCTGGGACACAGCAATCCTTGCCCTGCTCTTCTCGGTCTGGGTCTTGGCATCAATGACTACAGATAACTTCTTGAGTTCAATCAACGTCTCACAGATCTTCTCGAACTCAAGCGAAATCTTGATCATGGGCTTTGCCATGGTCTTTCTCATCATCACTGGCGAGATTGATTTATCTATCGCATCAATCTTGGCGCTCAGTAGCGCAATGCTTGGGTATTCATACGCCGCTGGTGCGCCAATTTGGCTCGCAATTCTTATTGCGATGGCTGTCGGCACAGCGTGTGGTTTCGTGAATGGGTTCTTAGTTACCAAGTTAGGGCTGGGCTCTCTTGCAGTAACGATTGGAGCTCTCGCGCTCTATCGCGGTATCGCAAATGGAATCCTCGGCACCGAAACTGTCAACGAGTTCCCAGAGTTCTGGACCACATGGGGCTTTGACACCATCGGAACTACATTCATTCCGCAGACACTTCCAGTCATCATCATCTTTGGCCTCTTCTTTGGATTGCTATTGCATAACACTGCATTTGGTCGTCGAACCCTTGCAATCGGACAAAGCCCAGAGGCTGCTCGATTTGCTGGCATCAACGTTGTTCGCCACAAGATCATCGTCTTTACCTTCACCGGCTTCATGTCAGGTGTTGCAGGCGTCATCTACACATTCCGTTTCTCTACTGCGCAAGCAGATAATGGAATCGGTCTAGAACTTCTCGTTATCTCTGCCTGCTTGCTCGGTGGAGTTTCAATCTTCGGTGGAATCGGAACTATGTGGGGCGTTGTTGCAGGTGTACTACTTGCCAGCAGCGTTGAATCTTGGCTCACCCTCCAAGAGATCAACGCCCAATGGCGCACCATCGTCACCGGTATCTTGCTTCTTATTTCTGTAGCTGCTCCGGTTATGGTCGATAAGTACAAGAGAGCGCGAGCAACCTCCGCTAACAAGGCTTAACTCACTTGGGAGAAATCCCCGATGATTGAACAATTCAAGCGTTCAGCCATCGGGGATTTTCTATTGCGTCGCAAGACATTCACCAAATTGTTATAAATCAACACTAGTACTTTGGCTTGCGCCACCATAGAGTTTCGGCACGGGCTCAGACAGTCTCTGTCCTGAACCAGGCACGATGTGAAGTTAAAAAATAACCTCACAATGTTTTCAACGAAAGGAAACACCTTGAAGAAACTACTAGCAGCAATCGCAACAGCTGCTCTTGTTACAACAACACTTGTAACAGGATCAGTTGCACCAGCTTCTGCAGCAACTAAATTGAAGGTCGCACACATTCCTAAGCTCGGCACAATTGGATACTTCCAAGCTGCTGACAAGGGTGTACAGCGCGCATGTAAGGAACTCAAGGCAACTTGTGCATACAAGGGCCCAACAGAAATTACTGCAGCTGCACAGGTTAAGGAAATCAACGCAGCAGTACAGTCCGGTTACAACGTAATCGTTCTTGCTGCTAACGATAAGGATGCTCTCGTCCCTGCACTAAGCGCAGCACGTAAGAAGGGTGTAACAGTTGTTACATACGATTCTGACGTTGCTCAAAAGGGTCGTTCAGTATTTATCAACCAGGCATCATCACAAGGTATTGGCCAGGCACTTGCTGCTTCAGCTAACGACCTTGCTAAAGGTGAAGGTGAAGTTGCAATTCTTTCAACTACTCCAGATGCTACAAACCAGAACGTATGGATCGAATTCATGAACCAGGAAATCGCTGCTAAGTATCCAAAGCTCAAGGTAGTTGCAACTGCTTATGGTCTTGATAAGCCAGAAGAGTCAACAACTGAGACACAGGGTCTTATCCAGAAGTATCCAAACCTCAAGGTAATTGTCGCTCCTACATCAGTAGGTATCGTTGCAGCCGCTAAGTACGTCAGCGGATCTGCATCAAAGGGCAAGGTATTTGTAACAGGCCTTGGTCTTCCAAACGATATGAAGACATATATCAAGGATGGATCAGATGCTCAGGCATCACTTTGGGATGTTGAGAACTTCGGATACGTAGCTGTCCAGGTTGCAAACTCAATCATCAACAACAAGCAGAAGGTAAATGTTGGAGCCACTGTTAAGTCCGGTAAGGGCGACAAGGGCTTGAAGTCACGTAAAGTGACAAAAGGTGCAGTCGGAAACGAAATCATCCTCGGACCAGCAACTGTCTTCACAAAGAACAACGTAGATCAGTACAACTTCTAATTTAATTAGAAGTTAGGTTCTACAGATTCAGGCAGTTCCCTTCGGGGAACTGCCTGAATCTCTTTACGGAGAAGTTGAACAGTTAAAGAAAGTTACTTCCAAGAATTGAGGAAAAAATGTCAGAAGCAAAGAAGCTTGAGTTCGGCGGCCATGCACTTGTGTGGGCTGGAGATTGGTCAGAAAAGGGAGCGCGCGATGCAATTTCAGGCGCTGCTCGCTCAGGCTATGACTATGTTGAAGTCGCGCTCTTAGATCCTTGGAAGGTTGATACCGCAATGACGCGCGATCTACTTGCTGAATACGGCGTGCGTGCGCATGCCTCTTTAGGCCTATCCCCTACAACTGATGTCACCAGTACAGATCCTTCCATCATTGCTAAGGGAGATGAGCTCCTTCGCAAAGCAACCGATGTTCTTCATGAACTCGGTGGAACTGAGCTCTGCGGCGTTCTCTACTGCTCACTTGGTAGATATCCAGGCCCTGCCTCAAAAGAGAATCGCGCGAACTCTGTAGCTGCCATGCAGCGCTTATCTGACTATGCTGCTGATAAGGGCATCAATATCAGCCTAGAGGTAGTAAACCGCTACGAGTCCAACATTATGAATACCGGAATCGAAGGGCTCGCCTTCCTTGACGAGGTAAATCGCTCCAATGCTTATCTACATCTTGATACCTATCACATGAATATTGAAGAAGATGGAATGGAGAAATCTGTTCTAGCAGCCGGTGACAGGCTAGGTTTTGTTCATATCGGCGAAAGCCACCGCGGCTATCTCGGCTCTGGAAATGTAGATTTCGACACATTCTTTGCAGCCCTTAAGAAGATTAACTACCAAGGGCCGATTACCTTTGAATCATTCTCGTCAGCTGTTGTTGACCCAGCGCTCTCAAATACACTTTGCGTCTGGCGAAATCTCTGGAGCGATTCAGATGATCTTGCAAGCACAGCACTTGCATTTATGAAGGAGCGCATCTAAGAATGCAAAGGGTCGGTTTTCGCTTACAGGTTCGTCCTGAGATGATGGATGAATATGTGCGCCGCCATGCAGAAGTGTGGCCGGATATGTTGCAGGCGCTACGCGAAACTGGCTGGACCAACTACACCCTCTTCTTAGACCGCAGCGATGGAACTCTCTTTGGCTACTTCGAGACTCCAGATCTTGCGGCAGCAAAGGCGGGAATGGCAGCGCGAGAAGTAAATGCGCGCTGGCAGGCAGATATGGCTCCATTCTTTATCGCCCTCGGTGGCAAGCGCCCGGATGAAGGATTCTTACAACTCGAAGATGTCTTCTATTTACAGTAAAACCCGCACCAAAAGAGATTAAACAACAACGAGGTAAAGGAGTACAGGAAATGGCAACACCAAAGGAAGCAAAGGAAGTACTAAAGCGCTTTTGGATTGAAACTCCATCGTGGGCTTACGGCAACTCCGGAACTCGCTTTAAGGTCTTTGCGCAACCAGGTGTGCCGCGCGATCCATACGAGAAGATCGCTGATGCAGCGCAGGTGCATAAGTTCACTGGCGCAGCTCCATCAGTAGCACTTCATATTCCTTGGGATAAGGTCGATGATTACAAGCACCTTGCTGATTATGCAGCTGAGCTAGGAGTGCGCCTTGGCACCATCAACTCAAATACCTTTCAAGATGATGATTACAAGTTAGGTTCTGTCTGCCACCCAGATGCCAAGATTCGCCAGAAGGCGGTTGATCATCTCTATGAATGTATCGACATCATGGATAAGACGGGCGCCAAGGACATCAAACTCTGGTTTGCTGACGGTACTAACTATCCTGGCCAAGATAATTTGGCCGATCGCCAAGATCGCTTAGCTGATTCACTTCGCAAGTGTTACGACCGACTTGGACCAGACCAGCGCATGTTGCTGGAATACAAGTTCTTCGAGCCAGCTTTCTACTCAACCGATGTTCCTGATTGGGGCACTTCTTATGTGCACTGCCTCGAACTTGGCGAGAAGGCATCAGTCTGTGTCGATACCGGCCACCATGCGCCCGGAACAAATATCGAATACATCGTTGCATTCTTACTTCGCAAGAAGCGCCTCGGAGCCTTCGACTTCAACTCACGCTTCTATGCCGATGATGACCTGATTGTGGGCGCTGCAGATCCATTCCAGCTCTTCCGCATCATGCACGAGGTTAATCAGAATGGCGGCTTTGATGTTGGCACACCTGTCTCTTATGTACTCGATCAATGCCACAACATTGAACCGAAGATTCCTGCACAGATTCGCTCAATTACAAATGTGCAAGAGGCAGTTGCCAAGGCGCTCCTGGTTGACCATGCAGCGCTGAAGAAGGCACAACAAGCTGGCGATGTTCTTGGCGGCAATGACATCTTGATGAACGCTTACAACACAGATGTGCGCGTACTCCTTGATGAACTCCGCAGCGAAATTGGCGTAGAAGCAGATCCAAAGAGCGCATATGCACGTAGCGGATATGCCGAAAAGATTGCAGCAGAACGAGTTGGCGGCGCGCAAGCTGGATGGGGAGCATAATGTCGGCAGCAAAAGTTGTAAAAGAACTTCTGGAGCGCAGTAACCGCTTAGGTTCAGAGCCGCGATTTACCAACTACGCCGGTGGTAATACCTCGGCTAAGGGTTCTGTTCCTAACCCGGCAACAGGGCAAGAGACAACAGTGCTCTGGGTCAAGGGCTCTGGCGGTGATCTCGGTACGTTAACTGAACCTGGTTTGGCAGCTCTTGAGTTAGAGAAGTTCAAGGCACTTAAGAACGTTTATCGGGGCGTTGAACATGAAGATGAGATGGTCGCGCTCTTTGATTACTGCCGCTTTGGCACAACAGGTGCTGCGCCAAGTATCGATACAGCGATGCATGGCCTTGTTCCCTTTGACCATGTAGACCACCTTCATCCAGATTCCATCATCGCACTTGCGACCTCTATCGATGGCGAAAAGTTGACGCGTGAATGTTTCGGCGATGAGATTCTCTGGGTCGATTGGCGTCGCCCGGGATTTCAACTTGGTTTAGATATAGCAAAGATTGCTACTGAAAATCCAAAGGCAAAGGGATGCATTCTCGGTGGGCATGGACTCACTACATGGGGTGCAACCAGTAAAGAGTGCGAAGAACGTTCTATTGCAGCTATTACCAAGGCGGAAGAGTTCATCAAGGCAAAAGGTAAGAAGCACCCATTTGGTGCAGCCGTTGCTAAGTACAAGGCGTTAGCTCCTGCTCTTCGTACGGCACGCGCTGCAGAACTTGCACCTCACCTACGTGGTGTGGCATCCCGCGATGTTCGAATGGTCGGCCACTTTACAGATGCTGATGTAGTTCTTGACTTTACTGAAAGTGCAGAGCTCTTTAGGTTGGCAGCCCTGGGCACATCATGTCCTGATCACTTCTTGCGCACAAAAATTTCACCGCTAGTGCTCGATACAGCGCCAGATGCGCCACTTGAAGAGGTCTTAGCTCGCGTTGCTGAACTTCATGAAAAGTATCGCGAAGTTTATGCCGCTTACTATGCGCGTCATGCCGCGAGTGACTCCCCCGCAATGCGTGGGGCTGACCCAGCAATCATTCTGGTGCCAGGTATCGGAATGTTCTCTTTCGGAAAAGATAAGCAGACCGCTCGCGTTGCCAGTGAGTTCTATATCAACGCCATCAATGTGATGCGCGGCGCCGAGGCTCTCTCTACCTACGCTCCTATCGCCGAATCTGAAAAGTTCCGTATTGAGTACTGGGATCTTGAAGAAGCAAAACTTAAGCGCGCACCTAAGCCAAAGCCACTTGCTAGTCGGATTGCTCTTGTCACCGGCGCTGCCTCTGGCCTCGGAAAAGCTACTGCGCTGCGCTTAGCTGCCGAAGGCGCCTGTGTTGTCGTTGCAGATCGCGATAAGGAAGGGGCAATCGCTGTTGCCGCCGAAATCGGTAATTCAGATAGAGCAATTGGTATCGCTATGGATGTCACCGATGAAGGTGCTATCGCGGCTGCAATTGCTGCTGCCAACTTAGCTTTTGGTGGCATTGATATCGTGGTCAATAACGCTGGTATCTCGATTAGCAAATCACTTGTCGAGACAACAGTTCAAGATTGGGATTTGCAGCATGACATCATGGCGCGCGGATCTTTCTTGGTATCACGCGAAGCAACCAAGGCGATGTTTGCGCAGAAGCTAGGTGGAGACATCATCTACATCTCTTCCAAGAACTCCGTCTTTGCCGGTCCTAATAACGTCGCTTACGGCTCTACCAAGGCAGATCAAGCCCACCAAGTTCGCCTACTTGCCGCAGAGCTCGGTGAACATGGCATTCGGGTCAATGGCATCAATCCTGATGGCGTTGTAAAGGGTTCTGGAATCTTCTCATCAGGATGGGGCGCTAATCGCGCTGCGGTCTATGGCGTTGAAGAATCTAAACTCGGTGAGTTCTATGCCAAGCGAACTATCTTGAAGAGGGAAGTTCTGCCAGAACATATTGCAGCCGCTGTCTTTGTACTGCTCAGCGGAGAACTCTCGCTGACAACAGGGCTACATATCCCTGTTGATGGTGGAGTATCAGCAGCCTTCTTGCGATAACCACCATGAAGTACTGTGCAGCAATCGATATTGGCGCCTCTAGCGGACGTGTAGCTGTGGGCTCTCTTGAATCAGGATCTCTCGTGATTCAAGAAGTCCATCGCTTTAAACATGAAGCGAAAGAGTTTGAAGATCGCGGGCTGCGCTGGGAATGGGCGAAGATTGTTGATGAGGTAAAGACTGGGCTACTGAAGGCGCAAGAGCTCGGTGAAATCATCTCAATCGGCATCGATACCTGGGCAGTGGATTACGGTCTGCTGGATGCGCAAGGTGAACTCATTGAAGACCCTTACAGTTACCGTGATTCGCGTACTGATGGTGTGATGCAATCTATTTCAGATTCACTGGGTGCTGAGTGGATTTATAGCCGTACCGGAATTCAATTTATCTTCTTCAATACTGCTTATCAGCTTCGCGCAGCGTGCAATACGCCGGCAATTGAGGGTGCGGCAACTTTATTGATGCTTCCAGACCTTCTTAACTTTGTCCTTTCCGGTTCCAAGAGCAATGACGTCACCAACGCATCTTCCACGCAGCTGCTCAACGCACATACACAAGAGTGGGATTGGGAGCTCATAGATAAACTTGAGATTCCTCGCAAAATCTTCCCTGCACTTCATAAGCCAGGCATGACAGTTGGCCATATCAATGGCCACGGTAGCCTCGATGGCATCGCCGTTGTCGCTGTCGGTTCTCATGACACAGCATCGGCTGTCGCTGGAGTTCCACTGCGTCCTACAAAAGATTCAGCATATATTTCAAGTGGTACCTGGTCGCTGGTCGGTCTAGAGCTCGATGCACCAGTGACAGATGCAAAGGCGCTCTCGTACAACATCACCAATGAAGCAGGCGTTGCTGACCGGATACGCTTTATCAAAAATGTTTCAGGTATGTGGTTACTCGAAGAATCACTGCGCTACTGGAAATCACAGGGCATAGCTCTTACGGCAGCTGATTTAGCTCGTGATGCGAGCTCACTTAATCGCAAGCAGATTATCGATACCAATGATCCTCGTTTTGCCAAGCCTGGCCCAATGCCAGAACTTATTGCTGATTACTGCCGAGAAACACAACAAGAGGTGCCTGCTACCCCTGTCGAATTCGCTCGCTGCATCTTCGATAGCTTGGCGCACGCATATGCGCAATCGCTACGACAACTCGAAGATGCTGCTGGCGTAAAGGTGAAAGAGATTAACATCGTAGGAGGAGGCTCTTCTAACGAACTGCTCAATCAGCTCACTGCAGATGCAACCGGCCTGCCAGTAATCGCCGGTCCTGTCGAGGCGACCGTTATGGGTAACCTCATCATTCAGATGATGAGCGCTGGATGGATTGATAGCCTTGAAGCAGGTCGCGCACTGATTGCCAAATCGAGTGATCGAAAAACTTTTCAGCCAAAAAGTGTCAGGAGCTAACTCATGCGCCACTCCGAGATAACACCCATTCATGGCTGTGGTGTAAAGGTTTCAAAGCTCAGCCTGGGCACAGCACCTTTGGGCGGACTCTTTAAGAAGGTTGCAGAATCTGAAAGTGATTCAGTTATTCGCGAGGCTCTCGACGCCGGAATCGCCTATATCGATACCGCGCCGCTCTATGGATATGGCGTTGGTGAGATACGAGTAGGTCGTGGAATTAAAGGACACCGCAACCAACCAGCAATCTCTACCAAAGTTGGGCGTCTGCTCCGCCCTGGTAAAAACACTGAACACGATAAATTTCCAGATTCTGATCCCAATATTGAAATCTACTTTGATCACAGCGCTGCCGGCATCCGTCGCTCATTGGAAGAGAGTCTGCAGCGTTTGGGACGTGAATCTATAGAGATTGTCTACATCCACGATGCTGATAATTGGGTAGCTGATGCAATTAACGTGGTCTATCCAGAGCTACACAAAATGCGTGAAGAAGGTCTACTGAAGGCAATTGGAATCGGAATGAACTGGTGTCCAACCTCAATATCAATTATGAAAGAGACCGACCTTAATATCGCTCTCATCGCTGGCCGCTTCACCTTGCTTGATCAGAGCGCGCAAGAAGA
Source organism: Streptomycetaceae bacterium (assembly GCA_027486075.1). Classification (GTDB taxonomy): domain Bacteria; phylum Actinomycetota; class Actinomycetes; order Nanopelagicales; family Nanopelagicaceae; genus Planktophila. The sequence goes on from JAIXPU010000009.1 coordinate 10,589, forward strand.
GCTCTATCCACTTGCCTTAAAGAAGAAGGTGTCAATCATCGCAGCTGGTGTATTTAACTCAGGAGTTCTCGCTAACCCAGTAGATGGCGCGCACTATGACTACGAACCCGCTTCACAAGAGATCCTCACAAAGGCTCGCGCGATTGGCAAGTATCTAGAGCGTTACGATGTTTCTCTGCCAGATGCAGCGTTGCAATTTCCATTACGACATCCAGCAGTTGCATCGGTACTTACCGGCGCTGGCTCAGTGAGCGAACTACGCGCCAATATCAAATCCTTTGATACCGAACTTCCAGCGCAGCTGTGGAGCGATATGGAAGAAGCTGGCTTAATCGCTCCCATTAACCTCTAGTTACAAAACTAGATTGTCTGAGAGACCATCTCGCCGATACCTTCAATGCCGGTCACAACCTTTTGGCCGCGCTGTAGGTACTTGGTTGGCTTAAATCCCATTCCAACGCCTTCTGGAGTTCCGGTATTGATAATGTCGCCAGGGAATAGCTCCATAAATTGGCTCAAGTACCAAACAATGTGATCGATTCCGAAGATAAGGTCGCTGGTGCGTGAATCTTGGCGCTTCTCGCCATCAACAGAGCAGTAGAGGCGAACATCATCCGGGTTAAATTCATCGCTTGTCACAATCACTGGCCCCATTGGATTAAAGGTTGGGAATGACTTTCCCTTTACCCATTGTCCTGCTCGCTCAATCTGCCAGTGACGTTCGCTGACATCTTGGCTGATGCTGTAACCCAAGATATGTGAACGCGCCTCTGATTCAGATTTGAGATAGAGCGCGCGCTTTCCGATAACGATGCTGAGTTCAACTTCATAATCTGTGGCCGTTGAATTAGGTGGAACTGCAATCTCATCATTTGGTCCAATGAGGCAATCTGGGGCTTTCATAAAAACAACTGGTTCTGGTGGTGGAGTCATTCCTGATTCAGCAGCGTGGCGCGCATAGTTGAGGCCGATGCAGATCAACTTGGTAGGGCGAGCAACAGGGCTACCAATACGCAAGCCAGCAATATCAAATGGAGCAAGGCTAGAAATATCTGCGCCCTTTACCTTTTCAAGGGCTCCAGCAACGAGTTCGTCACGATTCCAGTCCTTGATGAGGTGATCTACATAGACTGCCTGAGTCTGGTTGACCATAACTGCTGGACGCTCTGAACCTAATTGACCGAATCTCGCTATTTTCATAACCATAGATTACCTCAATGCTCATAAGATTCATATATGAAGATTGTGATTGTCCCCGATTCATTTAAGGGAAGCGCATCTTCACAAGAAGTTGCACAATGGATTGAAAATGGAATTCTTAATCTCATCCCAGATTGTGAAACTATCAAGATTGCTATCGGTGATGGTGGCGAAGGAACGCTAGATGCAGTTATCAGCGCGGGCTTCAACCCGATTGAAGTAAGCGTCACAGGGCCAACTAATAAAACAGTTCAATCAAAATTTGGGATTCGCGATTCAACTGCGCTTGTTGAGCTAGCGCAAGCTTCAGGGCTATCTCAACTTCCCCAGCAGAAGTTAGAGCCGCTCATTGCAACATCGTACGGAACTGGCGAACTCATTAAGGCTGCGCTCGATCATGGTGCGAAGAAGATCATTCTGGCGGTAGGTGGTTCGGCCTGTACCGATGCTGGAGCAGGTGCGCTACAAGCACTTGGCGCTAAGTTACGCGATGGTCAAGGGCGCGAGATTGCATACGGTGGTGCTGCTCTCCAAGAGTGCCAAGAGATTGATCTCTCTTTACTTGACCCGCGCATTGCTGGAGTGGAATTTATTCTGGCTAGCGATGTCACCAACCCACTCCTAGGAGTTCACGGCGCAGCACATGTTTATGCGCCACAAAAGGGCGCAAGCGCCTCAGATGTTGAACTGCTCGAGCAGGCGCTGACACGCTTTTCAGAGATTGCAGGAAGTGCGCATATCAACACGCCAGGAGCCGGCGCAGCTGGGGGTTTTGGTTATATGGCGCTGACTTTTCTCAACGCCCAAGCAAGAAGTGGCATTGAGATGGTTCTTGATCTTGTGGACTTTGAGCAACATCTGATTGGCGCAGACTTAGTGATTACCGGAGAAGGTAAGTTCGATTCACAGAGTCTGAGTGGCAAGGCACCTATTGGTATTTTGGAAATGGCATCACAGTGCTCAGTGCCAGTTGCGCTGATTTGCGGGCAAGCAACCTTGAACAGTTCAGATGAAATAGTTGCGAGATTTCAATCAATCTCAGTGTTACATTCATTTGAGTCAGATATCAATAAATGCATTACCCAACCTGGTCCAATTATCGAGAAAATTGCCACAAGCATTGCCAAGGTAGTTACTTCTTAAATATCCTTCGCCTCTACATCGTTAAAGGAGCGCCACGTGCCAGAGAATAAAGTTAGCTACGCCGGTCAAGTTGTCGTCATCACCGGTGCAGCTCGTGGCATCGGAGCCGCAACTGCCCGACTTGTTACAGAGCGCGGTGGAAAAGTCTTTGCACTCGATATCGCTCGTGATGGATTAACTGCGCTGCAGAAAGAGTTATCACTTCCTGATAATCAAGTAGCCGTAATCGATCTTGGTAGCCAAACATCTGTAAAAGAGAATATTGATGCCATCTACAAAATTACTGGGCGCATTGATGCGCTCATCAACACTGCAGGCGTCGTTGGACCATCAAACGTAAAAGTTGAAGATGTGAAGTGGGAAGATTTCGAATCCACTGTCCGCATCAACCTCTTTGGAACTGTCTGGCTCACCCAGGCGGTTGTGCCTTACATGAAGAAGGCTAAGTACGGCCGAATCGCACATGTGGCTTCAATTGCTGGCAAAGAAGGAAACCCAGGGATGACCCCTTACAACGTTTCCAAGTCAGGAATGATTGGCTTTGTAAAGGGCGTTGCGAAAGAGATTGCACCAGATGGCATCACTATCAACTCACTAGCACCTGCAGTAATCCGCACGCCGATGAATGCTGATACCAGTGATGAAACTTTGAAGTACATGATTTCGCGTATCCCGATGGGTCGCGTTGGTGAAGCAGAGGAAGTTGCTGAGATCTTGGCCTTTATGGGATCGAGTGCTTGCTCATTTACAACCGGCTTTACCTTTGATGCATCAGGTGGACGAGCTACCTACTAATTAGCCTTCTTCAATCATCTCTGCATAAATCTGCGAACGGTAACTGACGCCGAGATCTTTGAAGATCTTCTTCAGATCAGATTTAACTGTGTTGACGCTAATGCCTTGGGCATCTGCAATCTCTTGATTATTGAGCCCCTTGATAACTAAGTGGACGGTTTCTTGGTGGCGCACGTTAAGAGCTTCAATCTTGCGCTTCATTGAAGAAGTAGGCGGCTCGAGAGTAGCAACTTTCTTTTCGCGAGCGTTTTCAAGATAAGTTTCAAAGAGACGACCTAGGGTTCGCAGTAGCTCTAAATCGCGGCTACTACCGGGCATTGCAGTTCCGAATGCAAGAGATAGGCAGTAACTAGACTCTTGGCTCCAATGAATTGGTTGGCAGAGAATCTCTTCGATGCCGAGTTTTTCTCTAAAGAGAGCGCTCTGTGGGTACTTCTCGAGCCACGCCTCTTTGCTTGGAAGATAAACATCGCTGCCAGAGTTAAGGCAATCTATTGTTGGAAATTGTGTCGTTGTACGGAGCCAGCTCAGGCCAACTAAGGACTCTTGATCTAGGCCAGAGCTGCCGAGGATAAAGAGTTCGCCTATTGCGGTCTTCTCGGTAAGTGCCACATAGACAGCGTTATCTTCAGTGAGAACGTTTGTATGAAGGTTATGCAGAATCTCTTGCAAATCAGAAGGAGCACCAAGAAGGTATGCGGCAAAGTCTTCGACTCTCTTCACGCCCCTAGTATCTTGCACAAATCAAAGAAATCTCTGTGAATTGAGGTAAGTATTAAAAGCGCGCAATTACAGTAGCCCCGACGGGATTCGAACCCGCGTAGCTGGCTTGAGAAGCCAGAGTCCTAGGCCGCTAGACGACGGGGCCCTAGATATTCAATCTTTCAGTGCATTTACTACGTGTACTGCGCTGGGGTACCAGGACTCGAACCTAGACTTACTGAACCAGAATCAGCAGGGCTGCCAATTACCCCATACCCCAATAACTTTTTAGCGCTTGGCGGCGCAAGACAGAAGTTTACCTCAAGAAAATAGGAAAAATTACAGCGATAAAGCCAGCGAAATACGTGAGAGGCAGGCCTGCTTACCAAGCAACTCCATCGACTCAAAGAGCGGCGGAGAGATCGTGCTGCCTGTTGTTGCAATACGCAGAGCGGTAAATGCAATACGTGGCTTGAGCCCCATCTCTTCAATGAGCGATGTGCGCAGGGCAGCTTCAATGGATTCATGGTTCCAGGTAGAAAGTTGCTCCAACTCAGATTGAGCACGCTTCAAAATTGATTGAGCGCTCTCATCATTTACCTTAGAGACTGCATCACTATCGATAGCAAACTCTTTGACAAAGAGGAATTTGAGAAGCTGCGGAGCTTCATCTAACTTCACGATGCGCTCTTGGATAAGAGGAAGCGCCTGCTTTACAAGCGCAATCTCTGCATCTGTGCCCTGGATGACCCCAGACTTCTTGAGGAAGGGAATAGTCCAATGGGCAAAATCTTCTACGCTTAAGGCGCGAATCTTGTCGCCATTAATTGCTTCAAGTTTCTTCATATCAAAACGAGCTGGTGAAGAGTGAACTTTCTCTACTGTAAAGAGCTCTGTGAGCTCCTTCATCGAGATGTTTTCACGATCATCACCTGGTGACCAACCTAGCAGCGCTAGGTAATTGCAGATTGCCTCTGGTAAATAACCTTGTTCGCGATACCACGCGATCGAAACTTCGCCGTTGCGCTTAGAAAGCTTGGCATTATCTTGACCCATCACAAAGGGAAGATGGGCAAATGCTGGGTAATCAGCAAGCGGCACACCCATCGCCTGATAGACGCGAATCTGTCGTGGTGTGGATGAAAGCAGATCTTCGCCGCGCAATACATGGGTAACGCCCATCAAAATATCATCGACTGCAACGGCCAAGGTATAGAGCGGTGAACCATCGGCGCGGACGAGAACAAAGTCAGGAACAAACTTGTGATCGAAGGTAACTTCACCGCGAATTTCATCGACAAATGTTGTTGTGCCATCAGGCATACGCATTCGCACTACGCCTTCGCGACCTTGTGCCTTAAATGCGGCGATTTGATCTGCAGTTAATTCACGGCAGTGGCCGTTATAGCCTGGCGCAACGTTAGCTTTGCGCTGTTCTTCGCGAACTGCTTCAAGTTCTTCTGGCGAGCAGTAGCAGTGATAGGCATCCTTCTGATCAAGAAACTTCTGTGCCCATTCGGCATAGATGTCTAAACGTTGTGATTGCAGGTAAGGACCGTTAGGGCCACCAACTTCTGGGCCCTCATCCCACTGCAAGCCGAGCCACTTTAAGGTATCGATAGCTGCCTGAATGTATTCATCAGTGACGCGAGTGGTATCGGTATCTTCAATACGGAAGAGGAATGTGCCACCGGTGTGACGCGCATATGCCCAGTCAAAGAGCGCGGTACGGATATTTCCGACATGCAGATCACCTGTTGGTGATGGTGCAAAACGTACCTTTACCTTTTTTGCGCTCATGCTCGTGCACTCACCTTATTAGTTAGTTGGCCAAGACCTTCAATGGAGATTGCAACGGTAGATTTTTCGGGCATTGGCCCGATTCCTGCTGGCGTTCCTGTGATGATGACATCACCCGGAAGCAGCGTCATCACCTGTGTAACAAAGTGCACGATATCAGCGACTTTAAAGATCATGTCCGAGAGCTTGGCATCTTGCTTAATTTCGCCATTAAGCATTGTGGTGATGCGTTGATTGCCCGGAACAAACTCTGTCTCAATCCATGGGCCTATTGGGCAGAAGGTATCGAAAGATTTGGCGCGCATCCACTGCCCATCCTTCTTCTGAATCTCGCGACAGGTAACATCATTTGCCATGGTGTAACCAAAGATCACATCGTTGACGCGCTCTTTCGGAACTTCTTTACAGACGCGACCGATAACGATGGCGAGCTCTGCTTCGTAATCAATAGTTGGAGCGATAGCTGGCCAGACAATGGTGTCGCCTGGTCCAATCACAGAAGTATTTGGCTTCAAAAAGATGATCGGTTCATCGGGTACAACCCCACCCATTTCAGCGGCGTGATCGGCATAGTTCTTGCCGACAGCCACAATCTTGGAGCGAGGAATTACTGGCGCCAAGAGGCGGACCTTGGTCAACTCGACCTTTGCGGCGGTCTTTTGAATACCGTGATAAATCGGATCCCCAGAGATGATGGAGATCTGATTATCATCTTCCAGAATTCCATAGAGCGGGTCGCTGCCGAGTCCTGCATCAGCTTGTGGAGAAAATCGTACGACGCGCATTAGCCAATCTTATCTTTTGTGAGGCGATATTCCTAAAGCGAGACTGCTTCGCCGCCGGCGTTGACATAGAAGAGTGTTGCACTTGGTGAAAAATCCTTGATTGCCTTGCTATTTGCGGGCTGCGCACCACATGCAACAACGCTTTCAATTCCAGTGATTCCTGACGCAAGAGCTACCGTCAGTACCGCTTCGAAGGCATCAAGATTTAGAGATGGTGAAGAGATATTGATAGCGACATATGTGCGTCCAGTGTTATCGCGTAGAGCTGCAGCCTGGGTTGCTCCGCTGCGAGCTAAGGTCGCAGTTGCAAGGGTGACTAGCTTTTGATCTTCAGGGTTATTCACCTTCAGCAACCTCCTTCTCAACGCGTTCAATAATAACTGAGCTAATACGGCGTCTGCGTCCGATTGGGCGCTCTGATGTCACAGACCACCCGTGCAAATCAATCGTTGAGCCGGCTATGGGTACACGACCTAGTTTTTCGGCCATGTATCCACCGATAGTGTCGACATCTTCATATTCTTCACGATCGATTTCAATGCCAAGTGCATCAGCTAAATCTTCAACGTGCATAGTCGCTTTAGCTCGAGCCTTCTTATCACTAATCCAAGTAAATGCTTCTACCCCATCATCGTATTCATCTGCAATCTCACCAACGATTTCTTCGATGATATCTTCGATAGTAATGATTCCAGCGGTGCCACCGTATTCATCGACGACAATTGCTAGGTGAATCTGATCGCGCTGCATCTCTTTCAGTAGCTCTGCCGCCTCTTTATTTTCAGGAACAAATACTGCAGGACGAATATGTTGCTCAACCTTTTCAGTTGTCTCTGCCTCATGGTGATCTAGGGCGCGTCTTGCTAAATCTTTCACGTAGGCGATACCAATGATGTTATCGATGCCGGTGCCAACTACAGGAATACGGGAATAACCAGAACGAAGAGCTAGCGAGAGCCCTTGACGCAGAGTCTTATCGCTCTCAATCCAGACCATATCTGTGCGTGGAACCATCAGTTCGCGCACCAAGGTGTCGCCGAGTTCAAAGACGTTGTGAATCATCTCGTGCTCATCGGATTCAACTAACCCTCGATTGTGGGCGTGATCCATAAGGTCGCGGAGTTCGTTCTCATTGGTAAATAGACCTGCGGCAAAGCCTTTAAATGCCAGCTTTAACTTCTTGCGAATTTTGATCACTTCTGTGACCACTCCTTCACTATCTTCTCTTGTAGGGCGAACATAACTTTTTCCTCGTCAGGATCGGCATGGTCATAGCCGAGGATATGTAAGAGGCCATGGGTGGCCAATATATAGATTTCATGTTCAGTGCTATGACCTGC